>CBDUDQ010000038.1:0-11631 GCA_965365985.1 uncultured Erysipelothrix sp.
TTTCTATCATGCACGCTAACTTCACTAAGATAGCCCAAGACCAAGGGTACTTGGATACAGAGCAAGCCATGCTCTTACGACACATCATTTTATCACATCATGGACAATTGGATTTTGGATCACCTGTAGTGCCAATGCTCAAAGAAGCAGAACTCTTAAACTTCATTGATAACATTGATGCCAGAACCAACATGTTTGAAAAACTTTACGAGAACCAAGCAGAGGGTGAATTCAGTCCTCGCATGTTCCCATTAAACAATCGTAACTTTTATAAAGCTAAGAATATAAAATAACATCCTGACGGGTGTTATTTTTTTGTTTTAGTTTTTGTTTTATTTTGTTTTTTTTTTCTATATTTTTTGTTTATTTTGTTTTCTTTTTGATTTGTCATTTTCGATAATAAGTTTATCTATTTAGATGAAAGGGCTTGCACAAATAAATCACTATGGTATAGTACTGATATAACCTTACGTAACGTTTGGCAGGAGGAAATTATGATCAAAGTTGGACAATTAGCAGAAGAAATGAATATCTCAGTAAGAACTTTACACCATTATGATGAAATCGGACTATTAAAACCACGAGTAGAAACAAGCTCGGGTCATCGTTACTATTCAAAACAAGACAGACAGCGCTTGCGCATGATTTTATTGTTTAAGTATGTTGGATTTTCTTTATCTGACATTGCTGATATTTTAGACAGAAGTGCAGAAGACCAAAAGAAAATACTAAGAAACCAGCGCTCATACTTGGTCAGTAAAAGAAATGAGATGAGTGATATCATTCTATTCATTGATTCTCTATCATTAAACCCAGATTCAAAAATACTATCTCACTCAATTGATATTGGACTCAACACCGGCGGTAACTTAGCACTTGAAACAGAAGAAGATCAAATGGAAACAGATTTCAAGGTCATGGCAGCATACCAAAAAATCGCCAAACTGAGAGATTCAGACCCTACAGGTCTTCCAGTACAACGTGCAATCATAGAGCTTTATGAAACGCTCAATGAACAACAAGGTGGCTATTTGAGTGTTGATATGTTTATGAGAATTTATAATGAGACTTTAATTCACGATAAAATCCTACAAGAAATTGATCGCGTTCATCCAGGATTCGCCATGTTCTTTATGGATGCTTTAAACTCATTTATTGTCAGTTATTAAATAGTTTAGGCCGTACAGTAAAAAGGCTTGACTCCTTATTAAATCTGTTGTATTATAGACAAGGAAATACAAGGAGGCAATATACTATGGCAGTTAAACTACGTTTAAGAAGAATGGGTTCAAAACAAAAACCGTTTTACAGAATCGTTGCGGCTGACTCTCGCGCACCTCGTGATGGTCGTTTCATCGAAATCATTGGTTACTATGACCCAACAGCATCACCAGCAGTTGTTAAAGTTAATGAAGAATTGGCATTGAAATGGTTATCAGTGGGTGCACAACCTTCAGATACTGTTCGTACAGTTCTATCATCACAAGGCATCATGACCAAATTTCATGAATCAAAGTTAGTTAAATAATTATGAAACCAATTGAAGAGATTCTATATGATTTGGTCTTACCACTTGTGGAAGACGAAAAGAGTTTGAGTGTCCGAAAATTGCCAAGCTTGAATGAGAAAGAAATTATTCTAGCGATTTATGCACCCAGTGAAGATGTGGCACGTTTGATTGGCCGCCAAGGCAGTATGGCTCACGCTGTACGTCAAGTGATGTCTATTGGATCTCGTGTCTTAGATCAAAGACTCGTTGTTAAGTTTGAATCATACTAAGGATGGATTTTCCATCCTTTTTTAATAGGAGAGCAGACATGAAATTATTAAGTATCGGTAGTATCCAAAAACCATTTGGCATTAAAGGGGAAGTAAAAGTATTCCTTAAAACAGACTTTGTTAAAGAACGATTTAAACCAGGAACAGAAATTACTCTTGAGTTAAACGGAAAATCACAACAATTAGAAATTGAATCAATCAGAAAACATCAAGGGTCATTGCTGGTTAAATTCGTCGGTTTGGATTCCCTTAACGACGTTGAATTTTACCACAAAGGAGACATCTTGGTTCCTGAAGTCTCAAGACATGAATTACCAAAAGATGAATTCTATTTTGATGAACTCGTAAACTTAGATGTTTACTCAGAAGATGTTAAAATTGGATTTGTCAGTGAAATGATTGACAATCCGGCTCACCCCATCATGCGCGTCAAAACACCTGAAAAGGACATCCTTGTGCCATTTCGTAAGGTATTCGTTTTGAAGGTGGATATGGAAGCCAAACGCATTGATGTATTCTTGATGGAAGGTTTGGCATGAGAATTTCAATCATTTCATTATTCCCAGATATGTTTACAGGGTTTATTGAAACATCAATCATTAAAAAAGCAGTCTTAAAAGAAATCGTTTCTTTAGAAGTCATTGATATGAGATCTTTTACTCAAGACAAACACAATCGAGTTGATGACAGCCCTTATGGGGGTGGCGCTGGTTTGGTTTTAATGTGTCAGCCAGTGGTTGATGCCATTGAGTCTGTGAGAACAGAAAAGTCCAAGGTCATCATGATGACCCCACAAGGACAACAATTCTCACAAGGAATGGCTTATGATTTGGCTTCAGAGTCACACTTGATTTTTCTGTGCGGGCACTATGAAGGATTTGATGAGCGAATTCGTGCCTATGTTGACATGGAAATGTCCATTGGAGATTATGTTTTAACCGGTGGAGAACTCGCTGCTATGGTCATCAGTGACGCAATCATCAGACTTGTTGAAGGGGTGATCACCCAAGAATCCCATGAAGAAGACTCTTTCTCAGATGGACTCTTAGAATACCCACATTACACAAGACCACAAGAATATCGAGGGGTCTCTGTACCAGAAGTCCTCAGTTCAGGTCACCACGATAATGTGAGAAAATTTAGACTCAAAGAGTCCATTCGAAGAACTTATAACAAAAGACCTGATTTACTTAAAAACCGCGTCTTGACCAAAGAAGAATTGGTTTTTCTAAATGAAGTTAAAATCGAAGAAACGAAATAGATTAATCTATCTTGTTTCTTTTTCTATTTCTCTTAGTCTTAAAATAACGGACATGATATAATCAAAACAAAGAGGTGAAACCATGGATATGCACGAAAAAATTCAATCATACTTAAAAGGCGATAAATCAAATTACGACTTGGAACTTCAAAAAATAGTGAAAACTTGGAAAAATGAAAATAAAAGACCGACCATATTATTGCATTCCTGTTGCGCACCCTGTAGCACTTACAGTCTAGAGGTGCTTTGTGTGGATGCTGATGTGACTGTATACTTCTCTAATTCTAATATTTATCCTAGAGTGGAATATCAAAGAAGGGCACAAGTTCAAAAGAAATTCATCGATGACTTTAATTCAAAAACATTCAATTCTGTTCAGTTTATTGAAGCACCCTATAAACCCAATGAGTTCATAGAAATGGTGATTGAGAAAAAACTAGAGAAAGAGCCAGAAGGGGGCAAGCGATGTACTGCTTGTTTTGATATGAGATTGGATGATGTGGCTAAAAAAGCACAAGAGATGGGATTCGATTATTTTGCGAGTGCTTTGAGTATTTCACCCCATAAGAACTCACAAGTGGTCAATGCTGTGGGGTATGAAGTGCAAAAAGTCTATGATGTCGCATTTTTACCTTCTGACTTTAAGAAACGGGGCGGGTTTTACCGTTCCGTTGAGATGTGCGAAGAGTACGATGTCTACCGTCAGTGTTATTGTGGTTGTGTGTTCAGTGCCAGAGATATGGGCATTGACTTAAGAGAAATCACCAAAGATGCCAAAGCATATTTAGCATCAATAAAAGAAGAAAGCGAATAAAAAAAAGGTTGGCGTCTCTTATCGAGATCGCCAACCTTGTTTAAAGCTTCTTCTTTTCTTTACTAAATATGCATGTCTGATCTTTAGGATGATGTATGCGATGAATAATAATACAATAAATATGGCAAGAACATTTGTAATCATGGTAAGTAAGCTGACTTTTAAATCTTCTTGGGCGATGATGTCTTGTTCATATAATACTGCTTCACCTAAGGTGTATTTGATATGCGCAATCTTTGTGTTTTCTTTAATCGAGAGTCGGGTCCATTTTACATCTTGTGTGATTTCTAATTTGATGTCTTCTCGGTTAATGGTACTTGGTAAGTATTTTACAATTTCTTGGCTTGGATTTACTTTGATCGTTTCTTTTAATCCGTTGACTTTGATTTCCATATTGTCGACATCTTTTTGAAGTAAGATGATTCTTTGGTAATTATCAAAAGTGTGATTATAAGCAGTAATCGCGTCTGTTAATGGCGCAAGTCTGTATCCGTTCATCGCTGCGTTAGTAGAGATGAAAATCAAGTTCATATCGTTTTTGCTTGCAATTGAGGATAGGGATCGTTCTGCCAGTTCAGTCGTACCAGATTTGGCCCCTACGAAAGGTTCAAATCCAAGTTTGAAGGCTTCGATGATTTGATGGTTTTGATAGGTAATGCCATCGGGATGCATTCTAGTGGGTCTGGTGATAAAGCTTGAGTCCGTATAGTAGCGTTTAAAGTCTTCATTTTGAAATGCATACTCTAATAAAATTGCAAGATCTTCAAGTGTGGTTAAATGATTGGGATCATCAAGACCAGTGGTGTTTTCAAAGTGTGTGTTGCTCATGCCCAGTTTGGTGGCCATTTCATTCATTTTTTCTGTTAGGCCTTCTACTGAACCTGTGAGGTGGTAGGAAAGGGCTCTTGCTGCATCGGCACCGGATGGCATTGCAATACCATATAAGATTTCGTTTAAACTCATTTTGTCATCTGGATTTAAATAGGCAATGCTTGCGATCTGAGGAATGCCATCAAAGACAAGTTTTGGAATACTGATGATCGTATCTAAGTCTGTGCCATTAAGTAATTCTAGTCCTGTTATCATGGTCAGAACTTTTGTAATGGATGCTGGATGAACTTGGACATCATGATTTCTTGAACTCAAAATCTTTCCTGTATTTTGATCAACTAAAATATAGTTTTGACTTCTAATGTCTAGGTTGCTGAGGTCAACTTCTTGTTCAGCGTGGGTTGGTAATATATTTAATAGCAGTAAGCTTAAGCTTAGTAGGATTATTTTTTTCATTGAGGCACCTCTTTTTCTATTGCATATTATAGCATAGAGAATTAGTGATTTGGGTGTGAAATTAAAGAAGTCAATTTTGATTTATGATAAACTATTGTTATGTAAAAAGGGGGTCATTGAAAATGACAGAAAATTTATTGGTTTTAGGGGATGGCCCTGAGCTTCAGGCGGACTTAGTAAAGCATGAGATCAAAGCTCAATATATCGATTTAAGAAAAGGTTATGAGAGTAATGGCATTATGGATATCTATGAAGTGGTCGCACCTGAGTTGTGCGGTGTGGTAAGACAAGAAATTCTTTCTATAAATCCAGATAAAATTGTGGTGGTTGGACGTTCTAAAGATTATCTGTGGGATGCAACCATTGTCGCAAGATTATTTGGTCAATTTAACTCTTGGCATACGCAATGGGAAGATGATTTTGGGCACACTGTAATTAAAGTGGGTGACAAATCGGTTTCTTTATATGCCATTGAATCATTAAAAGATTGGGCTTATACAGATGAAAAGTAGGTTAGAAGAAATCGGCTTGTCTGGAATCCGTGCTTTTGCACAGGAATATAAAGACAAAGAAGACATGATTTTTTTAACCATTGGGGAGCCCAATTTGGATACCCCTCAAATTATCAAGGATGCTGTGATGGAAGCTTTGAATGAAAACATCACACATTATCCACCTGCACTGGGTGATCCCTTATTAAGGGAGGTTGTGGCTGAGTATGAGTCATCATTTTATGATGAGGGCATTGAGTCGCAACAAGTGGTTATTGTGAATGGTGCCACTGAGGGTTTGTTTTTAGCTTTTGGTTCTTTGCTGGATGAGGGTGATGAGGTCATCATTCCTGTTCCAAGTTTCCCGCTTTATCAAACACAGGTAAAACTTATGGGCGCTGAGCCTGTATTGATGGATATCAGTCATGATGATTTTCAAATAAAAGAAGATACACTGCGACCTTTAATGAATGATAAGGTGAAGTGTTTGGTTTTTGCTTCTCCTAATAACCCAACTGGGACCATTAATGATGTGCGCTCTTTTGAGTCACTTTTAAATGTTATGAAGGATTTTCCTGATGTGTATCTTATTGTTGATGAAGTCTATCGCAGTATGGTTTATGATGGGAATTATGTTTCAATTCGTGAGTATGAATCGCTTCGCAATCGCATCATCTTGGTGACAAGTTTTTCTAAGTCTCATGCAATGACGGGCTGGCGTGTTGGGTATGTGGTTTCTCCTATGAATTTAATTGAGCCCATGCATAAGTTGCATCAAAATGTTGTGACTGGGATCAGTGCTTTTTCTCAGCGTGCTTCTATTAAGGCGTTTGATGTGGATCCTGATGTGATGGTTAGAGATTATCGAAACCGTCGTTCTTTTGTATTGGCAAGCTTAGACCGTATGGGTTTGTCTTATCCGTATCCTAAGGGTGCTTTCTATGTCTTTGTTGATATATCAGAATTTAATTCTGATTCGATCGCATTTTCTAGAAAACTTGCAGAAGAGGCTTCATTGGTTGTGGTTCCGGGTGTGTATTTTGGCTTAGACGGTTTTATCCGTATCTCTTATGGTGATGATTTGGGAACTTTGGATAAGGGTCTGAGACGTTTGGAATCGTTTATTATTTCTCTTAGAGAAGTGGGCAATTTGGAGATATCCTAATGTAAGGGATTTCATTTCTGTGGGTCACTCTATACATTTTGCTTGATTTAATCGAAAATATCCGTTAAAATGTGCTTACAAGGAAACTTGAGGAGGAAAGATATGAAAAAATTAGGTATTAGTTTAATTGCATTACTACTTATGCTAAGTCTTGCTGCATGTTCATCAGATAAAACTGATAAACCAGCTACAGACGATAAGTACGATATTGTGTTAATCACTGACAGTGGAACGATTGATGATAGATCGTTTAACCAAGGTGCTTGGGAAGGTGTAGAAAAATATGTTGATGAACATAAAGAAATCAAATCTACATACTTACGTCCTTCATCAGAAAATGATGATGAGTATTACAATACAATTGCAAAAGCGATTAATGAAGCTGGCGCTAAAGTAGTTATCACTCCAGGATTCTTATTCTCTGCATCAGTATTCCGTGCACAGAAAGATTTCCCTGAAGTACATTTCATTTATGTTGATGCTTTACCACAAGAAAACCCGGATTCAGAACCATTTGTTGGTCCTAACACTGTGTCACTTGTATATGAAGAACAACAATCAGGATTCTTAGCTGGATATGCTGCTGTTAAAGATGGCATGACAGAATTAGGATTCATCGGTGGTATTCCTGTTCCTGCTGTTAAGAAATTCGGTATCGGTTACTTATACGGTGCAGAAGCTGCAGCTGAAGAAATGGGCGTTAAAGTTAACGTTCGTTGGAACTATGCAAATACATTTAACCCATCAACTGAAGTGACACAATTGGCTTCTGGATGGTATGCAACTGGTACTGAAGTAATCTTCGTTTCAGCGGGTGGTGCGGGTGGTTCAGTATTCGCAGCAGCTAATGAACTTGAAAATGCTAAAGTTATCGGTGTTGACTCTGACCAATCAGGCGAGAGTGAAAAAGTTATCACTTCAGCTATCAAACAATTACAACAATCAGTTTATGAAAACTTAGATGCTCATTTCACTGACAAATTCCCTGGTGGAGAAGTTAAAGTTTACGGAATCGATAAAGAATCTGTTGGACTTCCTACAGACGGAATTGGTTTCGACCGTTTTACATCTTTCGATAAAGCTCAATACGATGCAATTTATGCAGACTTAAAAGCTGACAAAGATGGCATGCGTTCAGAAATCCCTACAGATCATGAAGGCGATTTCCCAACATTTGACTTGAAGAACGTTACTGTAATCGGTAGCTAATTAAACAATAAAGGACCTCTATTGCAGAGGTTCTTTTTTTTTGCCATTTCACTTGTTAAATCTTGCGACGTTGTGGTATTATAGATTCATATGTAAGCGTTTTACTAGAAAGGTTTTAGGTGATGATGTGAAGAACATTATTGAAATGAATGGTATAACCAAAAGATTTCCAGGGATCATTGCAAATGACAATGTAACCTTGAAATTACGTGAAGGCGAAATTCATGCACTACTAGGGGAAAATGGTGCCGGAAAGTCTACTTTAATGTCAGTTTTATTTGGGATGTACCAGCCAGAAATTGGAGAAATCAAAGTAAGGGGTGAAGTGGTTAGTATTAACAACCCTAAACAGGCCACTGATTTAAAAATTGGAATGGTTCATCAGCATTTCAAATTGGTGGGTAATTTCACAGTAACAGAAAACATTATTTTAGGGATTGAACAAACAAAGAATTCTGTGGTTGATACAAAAGAAGCAGCCAAAGAAATCGAAGAACTTTCTGTGCGATATAACTTAAACGTTAATCCTCACGCGCTGATAGATGATATATCTGTTGGGATGCAGCAAAGAGTTGAAATCCTAAAACTACTTTATCGCAAGTCGGATGTCATGATTTTTGATGAGCCGACTGCAGTATTAACGCCTCAACAAATTGATGAGTTAATGCTCATCATGTTGGAACTAAAAAAAGAAGGCAAGTCCATTGTTTTCATCACTCACAAGTTAGATGAAATTAAACGTGTGGCGGATCGTGTGACAGTATTACGTAAAGGGAAATACATTGATACTAAAGATGTTTCTGAAGTTTCAATTGCTGATATGAGTGAAATGATGGTGGGTCGCAAGATTGACTTAACGATTCATAAAGCGGATTTAGAAATAGGAGAACGTGTACTGTTGGTGGATAACATCAATGTTGCGTCTATCCATGGTAATCACGATGCATTGAAGAACGTCTCATTTGGTCTTCATCGCAATGAAATTGTAAGTATTGCTGGTATTGAAGGAAATGGGCAGCATGAATTGGTTTACGCGATTGCGGGTATGTTACCAATTACTAAAGGCCATATATTCTTGAACAATGAAGAAATTGAAAACAAATCCATTCGTTACAGAAATACCCATGGTTTGGCTCATATTCCTGAGGACCGTCATCGTGATGGTTTGGTTCTTGATTATAACTTGTCTTATAATGCGGCGTTCAAACAATACTTTACACCAAGATTTAATGATAAAGGTTTCTTGAAATTTGGTGCTATGAATGAATATGCTAAAGGTTTAATCGAACGATTTGATATCCGTTCTTCAAAAGGCTATAAAACAACCGTTCGAAGCATGTCTGGTGGTAACCAACAAAAGGTTATCTTGGCACGTGAAATAGATATGGACGCTGATGTGTTGATGGCTGTTCAACCCACACGGGGATTGGATGTTGGTGCGATTGATTATATTCATAAACAACTCATTGCTCAACGCGATAAAGGTAAATCAGTTTTGCTTGTTTCTTATGAACTGAGTGAAATTATGAATATCTCGGATCGAATCTTGGTGATGCATAATGGCGAACTTGTTGGAGAATTTAAACCATCTGAAGTCACTCAACAGGAGTTGGGCCTTTACATGGCTGGTGCGAAACGAGGTAAAGTAAATGAACAAATTTAGTGGATGGTTACGAGAAGAAGAATCTCATAACTTAATCGCTTCTCTATTAGCGATTGTATTTGGTATGTTATTTGGATTTGTCATCATCACTTTGGTGGCACCGTCAATTTCAATTAAAGCATTTTCAATCATCCTTCGAGGTGGCTTCTATCATGGACTTCGTGGATTGGGTAACGTCTTATTTGATGCGACACCGATTATCTTAACGGGTCTATCAGTAGGGTTCGCATTTAAAACAGGGCTCTTCAACATTGGGGCTGCTGGACAATTTACATTGGGTGCGTTTGTCGCAATCTATGCTGGAGTTAACTTCACATGGATGCCAGCGAACCTGGGTTGGATTGTTGCAATCATATTGGGTACTTTAGCTGGTGCATTGTGGGGATTAATTGTAGGGGTCTTAAAAGCCTACCGTAACGTGAACGAAGTTATCTCTTCTATCATGATGAACTATATTGCTATGTACGTTGTAAACTTCTTAATTCGTAGCACTGCTTACGATACAACTTATTCAAGAACTCTAAGACCAAAATATGCACTCTTACCAAGAATGGGCTTAGATAAAATCTTTGTTGGGTCATCACTCAACATTGGTATATTCTTGGCAATCATTGTTGCAATTATTACTTATGTTGTATTAGAAAAAACAAAATTTGGATTTGAACTAAAATCAGTAGGTCACAACCGTCATGCAGCTCGTTTTACTGGAATTAATGAAAAGAAAAACATCATGCTGTCTATGTTGATTGCTGGGGGTCTTGCTGGAATGGGTGGCGCAATCTTGTACTTGGCTGATGTTGGTATTTATATGTCAACAGTCAACGTCTTGTTACCGCAAGGATTTGATGGGATTGCAGTTGCGCTCTTGGCTCAAAACAGTCCACTTGGAATTATCTTCTCTGGTTTGTTTATTTCTCATATTTCTTATGGTGGGAATAACTTACAAATCTTCGGATTACAACCTGAGATTATTCAAGTAATCACATCTACCATCATTTATATTTCTGCATTATCAATCTTTATTAAAACATTCATTGGAAAAGTAGTCAGTAAAAAGGACGGTGAAATTGTATGACATTAGATCTATTCTTTCATATCTTCAGACAAATGCTATTTGTCTCGATCCCAATTCTGATTGTATCTATTGGTGGTTTGTTCTCTGAGCGATCAGGGGTCATCAACATTGCTTTAGAGGGGATCATGATTTTTGGTTCTTTCTTTGGAATCATAACACTGCATTATCTAGAGCCTTTCTTAAGCGGTCAAGTCTTGTTCTTAGTAGCCATGCTTGTGACTGCTTTATCAGGAGTTGTTATTGCGTCAATTCATGCGTTTGCTTCGATTAACATGAATGCGGATCAAACCATATCTGGTACAGCGATTAATATCTTTGCTCCAGCGGTGACTGTGTTCTTGGCTCGATTGGTTTATAGTGTTAAAGAAATTCCGTTTAAAAACCAGTTTGTAATTCAGAAAATTCCATTCTTGGGTGACATTCCGTTTATCGGTCCAATGTTCTTTCAAAGAAACTACATCACGACTTATATTGGTGTTGCAATTTTGCTGATAACAATCTATGTTATTTATAAAACAAAGTTTGGTTTACGTTTGCGTGCTGCGGGTGAAAATCCTCATGCACTGGATGCTGCGGGTGTGAGTGTTAAGCGCATTCGTTGGATCGCGGTTATCATGTCAGGGGTTCTTGGTGCGTTGGGTGGCTTCTTTATTACAGTCCCTATCTCTACTGCATTTACTGGAACTGTGAATGGTTATGGTTTCTTGGCCATCGCAATCCTAATCTTTGCACAATGGAAACCGTTGAATATCTTGTTTGCATCCTTATTCTTTGGATTCATGATGACTATCTCAAACGTTTATTCTGTAATTCCTGCTTTGGCTTCATTGCCAATTCCAGGTCAAATATACAAAACAATCCCTTATGTAGCCACATTACTGGTATTG
>CBDUDQ010000039.1:0-11571 GCA_965365985.1 uncultured Erysipelothrix sp.
AAAAAAAGAGCTTTCGCTCTTATTTGAAAACTTTCATTTTTGTGTCTAAATCTGCTTTTTCTTTGTCTGTTCCTGGTGTTTCAATTTTCCCTAATGGCATTTGACCCACTAAGACCCAGTCTTCAGGAATATCAAATTCTTTTTTGACCACATCATCTACGATTGGATTGTAATGTTGTAGTGATGCCCCGATACCAAGTTCAGCCAATTCACTCCAAATTGAAATTTGTAGCATGCCGTTTTCTTCACGAGCCCAGTTTGGGAAGTGTTCTGCATAAAGTGCATATGATTCTTGTAAGTTTTTTGTGACTGAAGCGTCATAATAGTAAAGAATGGTTGCTTGAGTATTTTTGAAAGCATTAATTTTGTTAACTGTGCCTTCAAATGCATCGACTGGTGTTACTTTTTTAAGTTCTGCTAAGGTAAGATCCCAGAATTTATCGGCTCTTTCGTCAAATAAAACAACAAGTCTTTGTGTTTGTGCGTTGAATGCTGATGGTACTAAGTTTAGTGCCTCTCCTACTAATTCAACAATTTCATCTTGGCTGTAGCCAGTATCTTTCGATAAGTGGTAGACTGAATGTCTTTTCTTTAAAGCTGAAAAATTTTCTTTCATATTGTTTCCTCCATGTATGTTTACACTGTATACTATACTTATGAACTATATAGATAACAACGAAGATGCCTAAGGAGGAACTATTATGAAATTAGTATTATTACGACATGGTGAATCACTCTGGAACAAAGAAAATTTATATACAGGGTGGACCGATGTGAATCTGAGTGCCAAAGGAATTTTAGAATCAGAAACCGCTGCAAAAAGACTTAAAGAAGCGGACATTGATTTTGATTATGCTTTTACTTCTTATTTGAAACGTGCCATCCACACTTTAAATCATGTGCTGGATAAAATGGACCGTGATTTCTTACCGGTCACCAAAGCATGGGAACTCAATGAGCGACACTATGGTGCCTTACAAGGCCTAAACAAACAAGATACTGTAGAACAATACGGTGCAGACCAAGTTCTTATTTGGAGAAGAAGTTATGATGTCTTACCCCCTCTCCTAGAGGAGAATGACGATCGAAGTGCAAAGAATCTTCGCATGTATCAGGATGTGAATCCCAACTATTTACCCATGGGTGAAAGTCTTGAAACTTGTTCAGAGCGTGTCATTCCTTATTTTGAAACCAACATCAAGCCTTTAATGCTTGATAATAAAAGAGTATTAATCGTGGCTCACGGTAATTCCTTGCGTGCCCTCTTAATGGAAATTGAACATTTAAGTCCAGAAGAAATACTTAAAGTGAACATTCCAACAGGAACCCCTTTGCTAATTGAGTTTGACGAAGACTTCAATGTCATTAAGAAAGAATACTTAGTTGAAGAGATGAGTGATTCTGAAGAAGTGAAAGAAGAACAAGAAAAACAACCAAACGAACAAAAAGAAACAGAAGAAGAAAAATAATAGAAAAAGCAGCGACTCGAATGAGTCGCTGCTTTTTCTATTATTTGTTTAGTTATTACTTTGGCGATCCGCTTCAATTTGAGCATCCACCGTTACGACAATACATAAAGACAATAAAGCTTGTTTGGGATCGGTGATGTTCAGCTCATAGCTGTCACCCCAGGTAAACCAATGTTTGCTTAAAGAAAATATGGGCTCAAATCCATTCATTACATTATATTCATGAGAGAAAAAATCTCCTTGCAAGTTCCAATTTGAATTGATCAAGTCATAACTTTGTTTAAAGAATGTAAAGTTTCTTTTGATTGTGAGTTGTTCACCTTGATGAATCTTAATATCGTAATGAGGAAATAATCTGAAAAGGTGTTTCTCAATATGAGCCACTTCAACTTGATTGGCGTCATAGATTGTGAATGCTTTGGGAATTCTGAAGAATGAGCCCTTAACATAGTACACCGTTTCATTGAATTCATTTCTCACTTCGAAAGATTCTGACAAAGTAAATACTTTTTGTTTTATGTAGAGTTTCATCTTATTATTTTTGGATGAGGCTTTCTTCCCAAACTGGGTTTGGCTCAACATCCAATAAGTCAGCAACAGTCGCTGCTACGTTAGCAAGACCAAAGCCACCCGTTGATTTCAATTTGATATCGCGGTTATAAACGATGAAAGGAACTGGGTTCAATGAGTGAGCCGTTTTAACGTTGCCTTTTTTATCAATCATTTCATCTGCGTTACCATGGTCTGCTAAGACCAAGAGTGTGGCGTCATTTTTCTTAATGACTGGCATCAAGCGACCTAAAGCGAGATCCACTGCCTCAACAGAAATAACTGAAGCCAAGAAGTCACCTGTATGACCCACCATATCCCCATTAGGGAAGTTTAAACGAATAAAGTCATATTCACCGGATTCGATGGCTTTAATAACTTGATCTGTAATTTCAGCTGATTTCATCCAAGGACGTTGATCAAAAGTAACGTCATCCCCTTGAACCTCAACAAATGTTTCGAGTTCTTGTGAGAACTTTTCTGATTTATTACCGTTCCAGAAATAAGTTACGTGACCGTATTTTTGTGTTTCTGAAATTGCGAATGTTGATTTGTCATTGGCAATTAATGTTTCAGCCAATGTATTGATGATGTGTGGTGGTTCAACTAAGAAATGAACTGGAAGTTTTAAGTCTCCGTCATATTGAAGCATTCCAGCATATTTAACACTTGGAACACGAACACGGTTGAATTTATCAAATTCTTCACCCATTTCAAAAGCCTTGCTCATTTCAATGGCACGGTCACCTCTAAAGTTATAGAAAATAACTGAATCATTGTCTAAGATTGGAGCGACTGCTTTACCGTCTTTCGCCACAACCCATGCAGGGATGTATTGATCAGATAAGCCTTCTTCTTCAGCGCGGTATGTATTGATTGCGTCCATGACACTTTCAAATTGGCGTGCTTCTCCTAGAACGTGTGTGTTCCATCCTGTTTCAACCATGCCCCAATCAGCATCATAGCGGTCCATAGTTACTAACATACGGCCCCCACCTGAAGCAAATTGTGCGTGGAATGAATCATCATTGATTTCATCCATTAAATCTTGAACTTGTTTGATATAAATTTGAGCTGATTGTGCTAAAACATCGCGACCATCTTGAAGTGCATGAAGTGCCAGATTTTTAACCCCATCTTTTTTAGCTTGTGCGATCATTTCAAGAACATGATTCACGTGAGCATGAACGTTACCATCAGATAACAATCCAATTAAATGAAGTGTGTTATCATTTAAATCTTTAGTTAACCATGACCATGTTTCAGATTTAAACATATCACGTGATTTGATTGATTGATTGACAAGTTTTGCGCCTTGAGAATAAATTTGACCTGAACCCAAAGCATTGTGTCCAACTTCAGAGTTACCCATGTCATCGTTTGTAGGAAGTCCTACAGCCAAGCCATGTGCTTGTAACTCAATATTTGGGGATGTTTCCATTAATAAATCTAAATGTGGTTTCTTTGCTTGTGCAACTGCGTTACCTTCAACACGATCACTTAAGCCAACCCCATCCATTACTACTAATACAACTGGTTTCTTTTTCATAATTTCCTCCTAAATACTACTCTTATATAATAACACTTTTGCGTTCTAAATTAAAATGATATTGTTGGGAACACTGTAGTTCAGTCTTAACGCTTATAAATAAGCTTAATATTTGGTACAATATGGCTATGAATTGGAGGCAATTATGAAAAAGAACGATATTGGAGTATTAGGACTCGCGGTCATGGGGTCAAATTTAGCTTTAAACATGGCAGATCACGATTATGAAGTCGCAATCTATAATAGAACATACGCAGTAGGTGAAGCGGTAATCAAAGAAAACAATCACCCAAAACTACACTTATATAAAGAACTGGAAGACTTTGTTAATTCACTCTCTTCTCCAAGAAAAATTGTTTTAATGGTTCAAGCTGGAAAAGCGGTAGACATGGTCATTGAAGGTCTTTTACCTTTCCTTGATAAAGGTGACATCATCATGGATGGTGGAAACTCTCATTTCATGGACACCATCTCAAGAGCTAAAAAATACGAAGCTTTAGGTTTCCGTTATTTAGGTGTGGGTATTTCTGGTGGTGAAGAAGGTGCTCGTTTTGGCCCTGCAATCATGCCAGGTGGTTCAGCGGACGCATATCAATATGTCGCCCCTATCTTAGAGGACATCGCAGCAAAAGCTGAAGGAGAACCTTGCTGTACTTACATGGGAACTGACGGTGCAGGTCACTACGTTAAAATGGTTCATAATGGCATCGAATATGCTGATATGCAGTTAATCTCAGAAAGTTACTTCTTACTCAAACATTTAGCCAAACTCAACAATGACGAAATACAAGCCGTATTCACTGAATGGAATGAAGGCGAACTTGAATCTTTCCTCATTGAAATCAGTGCTCAAATATTCTCAGTTAAAGATGATAAAACAGACGCTGATTTAATTGATGTTATTTTAGACCGCGCTGCACAAAAAGGAACCGGAAAATGGACTGTTGATGAAGCCCTTAATACAGGCACTGACGCTTCCCTTCTTGCTTCTAGTGTCTTTGCTCGTTTCATGTCATCTCAAAAAGACCAACGCGTAAATGCAAGCAAAGTTTTAAGTTACGATGTTGAACCATTAAACATTGAAGACAAAAAAGAATTCATCGAACTCTTAAGAGAAGCACTTTACGCTTCTAAAATTATCGCTTATGCACAAGGATTTGATTTACTCAAAAAAGCTTCAGTTGATTATAACTGGGACCTTAAGTTTGGGCCGATTGCCAAAACATTTAGAGAAGGATGCATCATCCGCGCTAAATTCCTGAATAGAATTGCTGATGCATATGAAGAAAATCAAGCACTTGATAACCTCATGCTTGATGATTCATTTAAAGACAGCTTGTTATCATACCAAAAGAGTTTGAGAAAAGTCAGTGCACTGGCCATTACTCAAGGCATCAGTGTTCCAGCTCACTTAAACGCAATTGCTTACTTTGATGCTTATCGCACAGAGAATTCAAGTGCCAACCTCATTCAAGCACAACGTGACTTGTTTGGTGCCCATACCTATGAGCGCACGGATCAAGAAGGTCACTTTCACTCAGAATGGAATCAAAAACAAGGTGAATGATCACATCATTACAATTTTCGGTGGAACAGGTGATCTGACCTACCGAAAACTGTTACCCGCATTTTATAACCTTTTAGAAAATCAACATTTGCCCAATAAATTCAACATTGTCATCATCGGACGACAAGATTTAAGCACTGAAGATTACCATGAACTCTTAATTCCATGGTTAAAAGAACACTCAAGATATGACATTGATGAAGACAGATTAAATGACTTTCTTTCAATGATTACCTATTTTGAAATGGTCTTTACTGAAGACGAAGGTTATGTGAGATTGAACGATCACTTTAAGAAACTCAATCCAGATGCCAAAAAACTCTATTACTTTGCGGTATCACCCAGCTTCTTTGAGGTCATTGCGCAAAAACTATCCAAACACAACTGTGTTAAGGATGCCAAAATCATCATCGAAAAACCTTTTGGTAATGATCTAGAAAGTGCCATGAACATCAACGAAACACTCACCGGCATTTTTGGTGAAGCACACATTTATCGCATTGATCATTACATTGCCAAAGAAATGGTCCAAAATATTTTCACCATTCGCTTTGACAACGCCATCTTCAAAAACATTTGGAATAAAGATAATATTTCTAACATCCAAATATCTGCCAACGAAACTGTGGGCGTTGAAAGTCGCGGCTCATACTACGATCAAACAGGTGCTTTAAAGGACATGTTCCAAAATCACCTCTTACAAATTTTATCAATTGTGACTATGGACAATCCAGATTCAATGGAAGCCTTGGACATTCATCAAAAACAAGAAGCAATCTTAGAAGCACTCAGCATCGAAGACTTCGACAATGACATTGTCTTAGGTCAATATGTTGCCAATAAAGATTCACTGTCTTATTTAGAAGAAGAAAAAGTAGAAAAAGACTCACAAACAGAAACTTATGTTGCACTAAAATTAAAAATTGATCAACCCCAATGGGAAGGTGTTCCCATCTATGTTCGTACAGGAAAACGACTCAATTCAAAGTCAACTCACATTGCCATTGAATTTAAAGAAGCTTCCAATGCAAAACGAAACATACTGATGATCAACGTTCAACCTGAAGAAGGCGTCTCACTCAGATTCAATATTAAAAAGCCAGGACAATCCAATGAAACACAAACCGTATCAATGGACTTTTGCCAAAGCTGTAATTATGAAAACAGAATGAACACACCCGAAGCTTATGAGCGTTTATTACTAGCAGCCCTCGAAGAAGACCACACCCTCTTCGCATCATTCAAACAAGTTAAGTTATCATGGGAATTGGTAGAAACCATCTCAAGTAAATTGAAAAACAAAAAACCATTACCATACTTAGCTTATACAGAAGGACCTAAAGAAGCCAATTCACTCTTTGAAAGAGATAATCAAACATGGATTGAAGAAGCTGCTTTCGCAAGCGAAATTAAATAATACTCAAAAAAAATATAAAAAAGCGACTCCATATGGAATCGCTTTTTTGTATTTTTAGCTTACTTTGAATTAACATAGTTAGAAATTGAACTGGAAAGTAATGGAATGATTTGGTTTTTTCTTGAAACAACATCGGGCAAGAAAGCACCATTATTATTGAGTGTTTGTGGGAATGCGTCATGAACTGCTTCCTGAAGCGCACCTGCAGACAAGATAATAGAACCATTCTCTTCGATTGAAGTAAAGACAACAACCAATAAATCCAGTCTGTAATGATCAGAGAAAGCCTTCATGGCATCCTGAAACTCTTTCGATATTGGATCAAGTTCTTTAAAGTCATAAATAACCACTTGGGATACCATGATAACTTTGTTGGAAATATAGAATGTTTTCACATCCTGATTGATGATTTCTTCATAAGTTTTATTTTTGAAGCTTGACGTAACTTCATACATTTCTCTGGCAAAATCAAAACGATCCAAACCGGAAATTTCTTCTAAATATGACGCAATGTCATGGTCTTTTGGTGTTGCTGTTGGAGACTTTAAGTTGAGTGTATCTGAAATCAGCGCAGACAACATCAGTCCCGCAATATTTTTTGGTATTTCAACATCATTCTCCATGAATATTTTAGTGATGATTGAGCATGTTGAACCAATCACCTCATTACGGAAATGAATTGGTTTAATGGTACTGACATCCCCAATGCGGTGATGGTCAATGACCTCAAGTACATCGGCATTTTCAATCCCTTCAACAGATTGAGAATATTCGTTATGATCCACTAGAATGAGTTGTTTCGAGGTTGAGTTCAAAATATGGTATCTTGAGACAAAACCAATAATCTTGTTTTGATCGTTTGTGACTGGGTAAGATCTGAATCTTGTTTTGGTCATGCGTCTTCCAACATCATCCACAAACTCATTGTGATTAAAACCAATTAAGTTGGTTGTCATGACTTCTCTTACTGATGGCGCAAACAACAAGTAACGAGATGTGTTCATGGTTCCGTGTGTAGAACGGATGATTGCACATTCTTTTTCTTTGGCCAAATCAACAACGGCTTGATCAACCCATTCAGTCCAAACTAAGACCAAACACGCAGCGCCCATATTAATGGCATCAAGTTGAGACTCTTTATCATTACCAAGAATAACCAATCTTCCATCCAATTCATAATTCTTCATTTTTGTTTTACTCATTGCGACAATACTTGTTTTACCATTAAAATGGAATTTCTCTGGTTCAAAAACCATCACCCCATCAATGGCACGGCAGATGTTATTGACTGATGTTTTCTTAAGCATTTCAATGGTATGAGATGTGTCTCCCATTGCAACGTGACTTAAGTTGGTATTGGTGACCACACCCAAAAGTTGATTGCGATCGTCGACCACAGCCAATGTCTTTTGATGAACGGCAACCATGTCCATGGCATCCTTAATGGATGCATCAATATGAATGCTTGTTGGAATATCCATATCGATCTCATCTAGTGTCGCTCTGGCATCTTTTAGGAGTATTGGGTGCTCAAAACCAAATTTCTCTAGTATGTATTCAGTTTCATCACTTAAGTCTCCTAAGCGGCATGCTATTGCTCTGTCGCCCAATTGATTTTTTAAATATGCGTAAGCAATCGCAGAAGCAATTGAATCTGTATCAGGATGCCTGTGACCACAAATGAACACTTTATTTTTTTCGTTTCGTATCATATTATGACTCCTTGATTTTATTTAATTCTAGCACATCCAATAAAGATTTCATATCCTTAAGAATGAACTGTGCTCCCTCTTCTTTCAACTCTTCTACACTTCGAAATCCCCAAGAAACACCCACTGGAATCATCCCAGCACAGACAGCTGTTTTCATGTCAACATCAGAGTCACCCACAAAAAAAATCTTAGACGGATTAATCTCCATTTCTTGTGCGATTTTGATTGCATGAAATGGATTAGGCTTGTGTTTTAAGTCACTTTGATCACCCACTAGAGAAACAAAATCGATGCCATCAAAGTAATGTTCTTTAATGTCATTTAAGTATCTTTGAAGTTTGTTGGTATGGATGGCAATGGGAATCGACTTTTTATTCAACTCTTTTAATACTTCGTACACATCCTCGTACAATTTAGATTGGTCCATAAATTTCTTGCCATATTCCATTAAATATAATTCATAATAATAATCAAGGTTTTCTGTTTTGTTTGGCAAGGCCCGCTCAACCAATTTCTTTATACCATTCCCAACAAATTGTTGATAAGCACTCAAATCATGTACCATAAAACCATGTCTTTTTAAAACAAGATTCATGGCATTTCCCAAATCATCAATTGAATTTAAAAGTGTGCCATCTAAATCAAATATAATTCCCATATCATTCATATATCAAGTGTCTCTTTTCTTATTTATCTTATTATAACATTTAAAAAAAGCTTTTACTCTAGGAGTAAAAGCTAAGTTAGTTCTGATTGACCTGTATAAAGGGATGCATAGCGTCCCCCTAATTCCATCAAATGATCGTGTGATCCACGTTCAATGATTTCACCATGTTCCAATACAATGATTGCGTCTGCGTTACGGACTGTTGAAAGTCTGTGTGCGATGACAAAAGTAGTACGGCCTTCCATGATGGAGTCCATGCCTTTTTCAATCAAGGTTTCAGTTCTGGTGTCAATTGATGATGTTGCTTCATCAAGAATTAATACTGAAGGATTCGCTACTGCGGCTCTGGCAATATTTAACAATTGCTTTTGACCTTGAGATAATTCATCCCCAGCGCCTGAAATTTCAGTTTGATAACCGTGTTCAAGTTGTTTAATGAAATGATCCGCATTGGCCAATTTGGCTGCGGTAATACATTCTTCATCACTGGCTTCTAAGTTACCATAACGGATATTTTCCATGATGGTTCCTGTAAATAAGTGAGTGTCTTGTAATACCATTGCAATGTGTTTTCTTAAGCTCAATCGGTTGATGTCGCGAATATCCACACCATCAAACAAGATTTGACCTTTGTTGATGTCGTAGAATCTAGAAATCAAATTGGTAATGGTTGTTTTACCTGCACCTGTTGATCCAACAAACGCAATCTTTTGACCGCTTTCTGCCCAGAAAGAAACATCTTTAAGGACAGGGACGCCTTCAACATAAGAGAAGTCGACATGTTCAAAGCGAACATCCCCTTTTACACTATCTAAGATGATATCAGAATCATTAATGGGTTCTAAATCCCAGTCTAAGAGTTCAAAGATTCGCTCAGCAGATGCCAAAGCACTTTGAAGTGTTGTGAATTGGCTTGAGATTTCGTTAATTGGTCGCCCTTGTGTACGGGTCATGTTGACATAAGCACTTAAGTTCCCAATTGAGAGACCACTGTTGATGGATAAGTATCCACCCACAACTCCAATGATTGCATAGGAGACTGTGTTGAGGTTTTGCATGAGTGGATACATCATGATGGATGTGATTTGAGCAAGCTGGGAGTTCTTACGATACTTCCCATTAAATTTATCAAAGTCTTCTTGTGCTTTATCTTCATGATTGAATAATTGCATGACCATTTGGCCTTCCATTGCTTCTTCGATATAACCGTTTAAATCTCCAAGTGTCTTTTGTTGGCGTCTGGCGTAAATTTTTGATTTCTTTACAATCCATCGAGCCAGCAAAGTAAGGAACGGTAATATGAGTAATGTGACTCCTGAAAGAATCGGGCTTAAGATAAACATGACCACGATTGTTCCTAAGAGAGTCAGGATGTTGATGATGATTGATGCGGCTGCGGTGTTTAAACCTTCTCCGACCAATTCAATATCGTTTGTAAATCGTGACATTAAATCTCCATGAGTTCCAGTATCGTGATGTGAGACTTTCATTCTCATAATTTGAGTGAACATGTCTTTACGAATGGTTTCAATTGTTTTTTGAGAAATTCTGACCATCATTCTACCTGAGAATAAGGTCATCACTGCCTCAAAACCAAATACGACTGCCAATATGGTTAATTGGATCATCATGGATTGAATCATTTGATCTCTACTAATGATGCCATCCAAACCACTTTTAATGTTATCGACTAAAGGTGAAATGGCATATGCACCGTATAGTGCTGCGATTGTTGAAAGAATAGAAGCAATAATCACAATTGATAGTGCAATTTTACTTTCTTTTAAATAAGAAATGAGACGGAATAAAGTTTGTTTTTGATTCTTCGGTTTGTTCGTACTGACCGTTTTTGGTTTCATGCTCATTCTAAGTCCCCCTTTCTCATTTGTGATTCATAGATTTCTTGATAAACATCACAAGTGTTCAAGAGTTCATCGTGCTTACCAAATCCAACAATTTCTCCTTCATCAAGTACAATAATTTTGTCCATTGATGAAACTGATGAAATCTTTTGTGCGACGTTGATCAGTGTTAAGTGACCGTACATGTCTAGAAGTGATTCCATAACTTTTTTCTCTGTTGCTGAATCAAGTGCTGAAGTGGAGTCATCCATGACCAATACTTTGGGTTCAACAATTAAAGCACGTGCAATACACATTCTTTGTCGTTGGCCACCAGATAGGTTGCTTCCGCCTTGTTGTATGACTGTTTTGAAACCATCATCACTGTTATCAATGAAATCAAAGATGTTCGCGGCTTTAGTAGCTCTTACTAATTTATCATAAGAAGCACTTTCATCACCCAATCTTAAGTTTTCTTCTACAGTTCCACTGAACAATACGTTCTTTTGTGGGACAAAGCCAAATTGAGATCTAAGGTATTTTAAGTCTAATTCTTTAATATTAACGCCATCATAAAGGATTTCTCCTTCACTGACATCAATGAGTCTTACAAGTAAGTTGATGAGTGATGTTTTACCACTCCCTGTTGATCCTATGATACCAATTTGTTGGCCTGGTAGGATCTCTAAGTTCACCTTACTTAAGATTGGATTGCTGTCTTCAAAGTATTTGAATGACACATTCTTGTATTCAATCTTACCTTCACTCTTTTCAGGGATTAAACCACTGGTTGAGCTGAT
>CBDUDQ010000040.1:0-11181 GCA_965365985.1 uncultured Erysipelothrix sp.
GATTAAAGTTTATCTTGCGGCGGTATTGTATTCAGTAATTGTGGGGCTCTCATTTCTATTCAGCAAGATCGGTCTTCAGTATAGTAATCCTTTGGATCTTTTAGCTTATCGATTCACATTTGCTTTCGTTGCTGTTTTATTGGCAGTAAAGTTTAAAATATTGAAAGTTAGCATTAATAAAAAACTTGTTAAGAAGATATTACCAATTGCATTATTCTATCCATTATTGAGTTTTGGATTCCAAATTTTCGGACTTCAATTCATACAGTCATCTGAAGCAGGGATTATTTCTGCTGTGGGTCCAATTTTCACCATGATTATTGCTTCTTACTTTTTAAAAGAAAAAACCAATACCTTACAAAAGATTTCAATCATAGTTTCTGTTTCAGGTGTTCTGTTTATTATCTTTAATAAAGAGGCAGCTTTTCAATTAAATAGTTTCAAAGGCTTAATTTTTACGCTTATATCAGTTGTTTCATTATCGGTATTTAATGTTGTGGGACGAAAGTTAAGAAAAGATGTTACGAATTCAAATATTATTATGGTTATCATTACTGTTGGCTTTATTGTATTCAATGTTATCGCAATCGGTAAACACGTAATAGACGGTGATATTGTAAATTTCTTTACACCACTAAAAAATCCAAATTTTATATTTTCTATGTTATATTTAGGAATTTTATCATCGCTACTGACTTCATACTTAACCATCTTCTCATTATCACATTTAGAAGCATACAAGATGAGTGTATTTGGAAACTTCTCCACAGTTATTTCTATTATTGCTGGTGCCTTGATTCTAAAAGAAGAAATTCTTCTTTATCATATCATCGGTTCTGTATTGATCATTGGTGGTGTTATTGGTGTCAACTTTCTTGGAACTAAAAAAGTAAAACTTAAGTAATTAAACTATAAAATAAAAATGAAAATTGTAAATATAAAAATTATAAGGGGGACATAAAAATGAGCGAATTTATTAAACTAAGAGAATCCATTGCAAAACATGATAATAAAAATGATTTTTCACAGGTCTTATTAAACGAGGTTATGTCAAGAAAAGAAAAGTCATCTCCTGAAGCGCTGTTATTCAAACAGAGATTTGATTTAATCATCGATCTCAACAATCAAAATGAACTACAAGAAACACAAATTCTTGAACTCATTTCTTTTTTGGGTGAGAACCCTTATATTGACAGATATGCTGTTGAAACGATCCTTCAGAGTCATCGTTTGATATCAGATGATGGAATGAAGAAAATAATCAAAGAAGAAATGACCAAACAATCAGTAAACAACAAAAAAATATATCATCTTTTAGATCTTGCTTTAGAACTCAATTTTGATATTTTTCCTGTGGAATATATTACATCCTTATTAGATAAAAGTGAAAATGACATTGATCTTGTAAGCTTAATTTTAGAATACATTGGCCAATTCAAACTTGCTGTTGAAAAAGAGTTTTTATATGAACAACTCAAACTTAATTATCCTAAAACGATTAAAGTTCAAATCATTGAATTAATGGATGAACTATTCTCGGTGAATGAACTTGATATGAATCTCATTAGAGAAGATTTTAAGGAAGAACATAATTTAGTTTTCTTAAATGATTATATTGATTTTCTTAAAGACAAACAACAACGCACAAAAAACGGAACAGTAATCTTACAATCCATGTTCTATGGTGATTTTGAAGACAGTGGTAAAGGAAATAATGGGGGATTGGCAATACTCTTAAAAACATTGGGTAATGAAATATCAATTGATGAAAGAATCGACCTTGTTATGACCATTACAATCAGTGATGATATGAGCAAACCATTCATGGTTTACTATGAGGACAACCACTTATTTGTGAGACTCCCAGCATACTTAGATCGTACTGTTTCAGATCCATTCTTAAAAAGAGAATTGTTTATTAAGCGATACATCAATAAATATCTCATAAAATTGAATATTCAACCTGATGTATTCCATATTAGATATTTGGACAACGCATCTATGGCAGTCGCAAAGTTAAGCCATGAACTCAAAGAGAAATTGGTCTTAACACTGGCTCCGGATCCACATCGAAATATGTCCGATGAAACTGGAATTTTAAAAAGCTTCGCTTTTGAAGAACTTCAAATACTCACAAACAAAATTAAAATTGGTGACAAACTCATTTGTATGAGTGATAAAATACTTGGAATCGGCGGTAAAAAAGTCAAAAAAGAATTGTTATTGTATTTCCCTCAATTCAGTCACCATAGTATTGAACATAAAATCAAAATGATTGATGAAGGCATCAAAACCGATGAAGACATGTTTAAACATGGAGAAGAAGTCGATGTTTGTAATCTTGATGAACTGATTGGCATTCATCCAAGCTTCTGTGAGAAACCGGTTATCCTCAACGTTGGAAGACTTGCTGGAATAAAAGGTCAAGTGGCCTTGTTTGAAGCATGGTCAACTTCTAAATTAAAAGAAACACATAACTTACTTATAATTGGAGGGGATCTAGAATATCCAAACCAAGAAGAGAAAAGCATCATCGATTATTTTAACAGTCAAATTAATCAGTTCCCAGAACTTAGAGGCCGCTTCTTCCATAAGCGTGCCATGCATAACGATAAAATCAAACAGGTCGAAAAGAGCATTATGAAAAGAAGCTTCGAATTGCCTCATGTTTATCTTGCCTCAAGTTTAAAAGAAGAGTTTGGCATTGCAATTCTTGAAGCAATGTCCAGAGGGTTTCTCATTCTTGCTCCTATAAAAGGCGGGGTTAAGAGCTATATCACCAGTGGTGATAATGGCTTCTTAATTGATACATCAAGTTATAAAACAATTGTACATGATGCAGAAAAAATACTATACAATTCAGATTATAATAAAGAGACATTCAACGAAATTCAACAAGCGGGAAAGAAAACAATAGAAGATAATTTCTCTATTGATAAAATTGCCAAGAATTTTACGGATACATATTTGTCTCTATTTGAAGGAGAAAATAATGAACTATAAATCAATATTCTTTATCAGTCCACCTTTTTATTCACATTTTAATCCGTTATTAAATCTTGCGATCAGTTTTAAGAAATTGGGTGCTGATGTCAGCATGGGTTGTAGTATTGAATTTAAAGAAAGTGTTTTAAATGCGGGTCTCAAATTTCATGAACTGGATATCAGTAAAAATAAGAATACTCAAAAAGCTGAAAGTACAGATCAGCCTGAATCTGAAAAAGACCGTTTGGATGAATTTTTCGAATCAACCAAAAAAGGTGCGATAGAAACACTCATTACTCAATCAAGACACCGTAAAGCAGACATGCTTTATGATCCTCATAAACTCATCAATGACATCAAGTCTATTGATGAAGCGTTTGGATTTGATTTGTATGTCGTTGATATTCTTTCTTATTCGGTGACACTTGCGCTTTACTCATTGGATTTGGACTTTATAACATTCTGTCCACCTCATCCTTTTACCATTCCTGATAAAGAGATGAATTATGGTATGCCAAAATATTGGCCATCCGCAATCTCGGTAAAAGAGGAAGATTTAGCAAGACTCAAATCAGTATCCTTATCCACACAAAAAGAATTTACAGATGTATTTAATAACATCATCGATGAGAACAATCTTGTTGATAAAATAGATAATGCGTTCAGTCTTGTTTCTAATATTGCGACTGTATATAATTATTTTGATTTTAAAAATCAAGAAGAATTAGAATCAAAACCACTGAAAATATACGCAGGAAATAGTTTTAACGAAAGAACACTGGACTCTAAGTGGAAAGAAATTATTAGCACAAAACAAAAAAAGATATTGATTACTTTAGGAACGTTCCTATCAAATAGAAAAGATGTTCTGGCAAAGCTCATTGATTATTCAAGACTTGCTGAACCAGAAGCACTCATCATCGTATCTGCTGGAGAGAATGCAAAAAACTTAAGTGAATATCAATCTGACAATACAATCATCACAGATTTCTTGCCTCAGATTGCTTTGATGCCTTATATTGATTTGGTTATTTTCCATGGTGGTTGTAACACGCTTACTGAAGCCATTTATTATGGTAAGGATATGTTGGTATTGCCTTTTTCAAGTGATCAATTTAACATTGCTTATGACTTAGAAAAAAATAATATTGCAGCAATCTTAGATCCCAATACATTTACCAAAGAAGATATTGAACGTGCATTCATTGATATTTCAAACATGGACAAAGAAAGATTGGCATATTACAGCAAACTCAGCCAAAGTAGAGGCAGTGATTTCGCCGCCAAGATAATTCTTGGTCTAGAGTAAGCTTCAATTATGAATTAAAAAAACCAATCGATATTATAACTACAAAAGTACATAAATAAAAATACGAAGGATGGTACGCATGAAAGACGGAAAAAAATCTGACTCAATACTGGGAATAGATATTAAAAAGATTCAAAAAATTGAAGTGGAATTACTACTGGAATTTGACAGAATTTGTAAGAAACACAATATTCAATATCAACTCTTTGCAGGAACATTGCTTGGGGCCATAAGACATGAAGGCTTCATTCCTTGGGATGATGATATTGATGTGGCCATGATTAGAAGTGAGTATGATAGATTTGTATCCGTCGTTCAAAAAGAATTGCAAGATGAATACTTTTTTCAAACCTTAAAAACGGATCCAAATTATATGAACCGTTTTGCCAAGATTAGAAAAAATAACACAGTATTTAAAGAGAAGTTAGTCCAAGAACTGGACATGCATCATGGTGTTTATATTGATATATTTGCATTAGATAATATTGAACCAGATACCTCAAAAGGGAAAAATCAAATTTGGAAAATAAGAAAAATTGATGGTTTCTTTAAATATCGATTAAAGTACAGATACGAATCGATGGAGTCTGGTTTTGATAAAACTAAAGCGAAGTTTAAATATAATCTCATCAAGTTCATGTCTATCCCTAAGTTAAAGGTTGATGAATATGTTCTTAAAATAATGAAGTCTTTCAATGATAAAGATACCGGTTATATTGCGGATCTATCAAATCCAGGGGTTGGTAACTTAGAAAAGTTCATTATGAAAAAAGAAGTCATGATGGACTCAATAGATGCCATGTTTGAAGGACACAGCTTCCCAATTCCAAGAACCTATGATGCAGTTCTTACAAAAGCATATGGGGATTATATGAAACTACCCGATGAATTCAACAGGGTCTCTCATCATAATATTGTTGAGATTGATTTAAATGAAGACTAAAAATGTTGTAAAAGTCTCAAAGAAAAAAAAGATTAAGAAAAGATTCGTTTTCTTAATCTTTTTAGCTATCAGCATCATTTGGGTCACGTTCACTAATTACACCATTACTACAACACACATCGAGATAAAGAATGCTAAGATTCCAGATTCATTTGTTGGTTATAAGATTGCTCATATCTCCGATTTACACAATAAAGATTGGGGAGATACTTTAATAAAACCATTAAAGAAATCAAATCCAGATATTATTGTAATTACTGGAGATTTAATTGATTCATCTCACATGGATATCGATATTGCTCTGGATTTTATTAGAAATGCAAAAGCCATTGCCCCAATATATTATGTTTCAGGAAATCATGAAGCGTGGAGTGGTGAATACGAAACCCTTAAAATTGAATTATTAAAAGAAGATGTCATCATCATGGATGATTCAAAACTCCTTTTAGAGAAAGATAATGAAGAAATTTTATTGCTTGGCTTAAAAGATCCGGACTTTACTAATACAGGTCAAGCATCTTACGAAATTAGCTCAATGATTGCTGAAACAATTGAACCGATGGTCAATGACTACCCGGGGTATGTTGTACTGCTCTCTCACAGGCCAGAACACTTTGAGACCTATACTTTGTTGGGTGTTGATTTAGCCTTCACAGGACACGCCCATGGCGGGCAGGTAAGAATACCTTTTATTGGTGGCCTGGTGGCTCCAAATCAAGGATTATTTCCAAAGTTCACAGCGGGGGTTTATCACAAAGACCAAATGGATATGATTGTCAGCCGTGGTTTGGGCAACAGCATCATTCCAGTTAGGGTAAATAACACACCTGAACTTGTGATTGTTGAGTTAAATAAATAGATAAAGACAAAAAAAGACTTTCTTGTAAAAAGAAAGTCTTTTTTGATTCCTAAAAATCTTTTGAAAACTCAGTAACAGATTGTTCTAAGAGCGTGACGGTGTAGGCCATACTTGGGCCACCACCAAATGCGACTGCGACCATGGCTGATTCCATAATTTCTTCTTTAGTTGCTCCAGCTTGGAGTGCATTATGTACATGGTATACAATACAATATTCACAGCGACTGAAAACAGAAACTGCGATGCTGATGATTTCTTTTGTTTTGGTATCAAGTGAACCAGCAGCGTATGTTTTATTGAGTAAGTTAAGGAATGCACCTACCTCAACATTATTTGTCTTTCCTACAATGGAGAGTCCTTCTGTGAATTCATTTAACATTTGTCTTACATCATATTTCATTGATCAATTCCTCCTTGTTTTTTTATTTAGATTAAGCTTTAAGATTGAATCGCTTTTATGAGGCATGTTTTTAATAAGTATTATTATATTTGGGTTTAATACAGCGTTTATAATTTAATTCTTTAATTATGACTACAACTTGATTTTCTCTAAATCGGATGTTGCGGCACCTTCAAGTACCTTGCCATCATAATTAAATCTTGATCCATGACATGGGCAATCAAAGCTTCTATCGGAATCGTTGTATTCCAATTCACAGCCTAAATGAGTACAAGTGCTGTCTGATAGGAATAGTTCTCCTTTTTCATCTCGGTATGCGGCGACCCTTTGTCCTTCGTATTTAATGATGCCACCTTCATCATTTTGTATGTCTTCCAAATTAATTTCATCAGGGAGAATTTTTCCTTTGATCATTTCTTTTGCGACGTTGAGATTGGCTTTCATAAAACTGCCAATGTTACTTCTAATATCGCCTCTTGAGGGATTGAAGAGGTCTTCGTATTTTGAGTGTTTCGACTGGATTAAATCTGTTAAGAGAATGCTTGAGAAACTGCCGTTACTCATTCCCCATTTATTGAATCCTGTTGCGACGAATATCTTTTCATAACTTGAGGTGAGCAGACCAATGTAAGGAATATGGTCTAGTGACTTGTAGTCTTGTGCTGACCATTTAAATGCGGGTTGATCTACATCAAAGTGTGTTCTCGCAAAATCTACTAATTTTTGATTGCTTTCCATTTCTGAATTACTCTGTCCTACTTTATTACCTTGACCGCCAACTAAAAGATAATGGGTGCCATCTGTATTGCTGAATCTTAATGAGTAAGGTGAACTTGAATTGGAGATCATCATTAAATTATCGTCACTTGTTTTTTCTATTTCAAATGCGAGTAAGTATGATCTGTTTGCCTCAAGTCTTGTATAATAAAAACCATTGCCACCAAAGAAAGGATAAGCACTCGCGATAACTAAGTTATTACATCTGATTGAATGATAGTTTCCTGTCATGATCTTTATTTCTTTTTCTTCTTTTTCAACGGTTTTGGCTTCTGTATCTTTAAACACAGACACACCATGTTCCATTAAGTAGTTAATGAGGAAGTCTAAATATTTAACTGGATTGAGTTCAAATTGAGAATCTACTTTGAGGCCTCCGATGGCTTTTATATTAAAAGGTAAGTCTTGAATCATTTCATGGGGGATATTGAGTTTTTCATATGCTGTTTGTTCTTCTAAGAGCTCATCGTAAGCTTCTTGGTCTTCAGCGTAAATAATTGAGGATGTTTCTTTGTAATCACATTCTATATTGTGTTTATTTATGAGTGATTTTACGAATTCTAATCCTTCAATTTGAGATTCATAATATAATCTGGCTTTTTCGATATCATAGTTCTTGATGATATCACTGTATATCAAGCTGTGTTGAAAACTGAATTTGGCTGTAGTATTTCCTGTGGCTAAATTTAGGGGTTCTTGTTTATCAATTAGGACCACATTAAATCCAGCTTCATTTAATCTGTAAGCACTCATGATTCCTGTGATACCTGCCCCAACCACGCATACATCACAAACAATGTCATTTTCTAATTTAGGGATTTTACTTTTAAGGCCATCCTTGAGCCATAGGGATAAATTCTTCATGTCTGAAATATGTTGCTTGTCCATTTTTTATTCTCCTTTATATTTAGGACTTCTCTTTCACTGATATGAATCATTCTTATATATTCTTATTATACTAAGAGCCAAGAGTATGTACAAGCGATTACTGTTTTAGGGGAAATGGAGATCCAGTAAATAGAAATTATAAATAAACGATTAAATAATGATTATTTATAAGAATAAATCGTTAAAATTAGATGAAAACAGAGGTTTTTAAAATAAAACTGCATTTTATTTGATACTTTTCTCAAGCGTGGTATTATATATGCATAGGGATGGTGTTCCCTGAAACTGCTAGAGATAGCTGATGACGCCTGCTAAATGAATCTAACTTAAGGCTTTTTTGCTGTGTAAGTTGAATTTATTTAGCAGTCGTTTTTTTTATAAAAAAGGAGGCATACATATGTCAGTAGTAATAGAAAATATTAAAGGTAGAGAAATATTTGATTCAAGAGGGTACCCAACTGTTGAGGTTGATGTACTTTTATCTAATGGTGTTATGGGTCGTGCAGCAGTACCATCAGGTGCTTCTACAGGAACAAGAGAAGCTGTTGAACTTAGAGACGGTGGAGACAGATTAGAAGGTAAAGGTGTTTCTAAAGCAGTTAGTAATGTGAGTAAAGAAATCAATGATGCTTTAGTGGGTAAATCACCATTCGATCAAGAAGCAATTGATAACTTGATGATTGACCTAGATGGTACACCTAATAAAGGTCGTTTAGGAGCAAACGCAATTCTGGGAGTGTCAATGGCAGTTTCTCGTGCAGCAGCTCTAAGCAATGGTGTTCCATTGTACCGCTACTTAGGTGGAGACGATTTTGAATTACCACAACCATTCTTCAACGTTGTTAACGGGGGAGCACATGCGGACTCAGGAATTGATACACAAGAGTTCATGCTTACACCTGTTAAGAGAGAATCATTCAAAGATGGCGTAGAAAAAGTTTCTAACGTTTATCATACTCTTAAAAAAATCTTAGCTTCAAAAGGCTTAGCAACATCTGTTGGTGATGAAGGTGGTTTCGCACCAAGACTTGAAAACACAGAAACAGTTATCGAAACACTCATCGAAGCAATCAAAAAAGCTGGTTATGTACCTGGTGAAGAAATCGCCATCGCACTTGACCCAGCAGCAAGTGAATTCTATGACAATGAAACTAAAAAATATAACTTTGAAGGAAAAGCGCTGTCATCACAAGAGATGCTTACTTTCTATGAAGACTTAGTTAAAAAATTCCCTGAAGTTATTTCAATCGAAGACGGATTCGCAGAAGGCGATTGGGACGGCTTTAAGGCTCAAACAGAAACTATGGGAGATACAGTGCAAATTGTGGGTGATGACATCTTCGTTACAAACCCAGCAATCTTTAAAAAAGGAATCGATATGGGAGTCGCAAACTCAATCTTGATCAAGTTAAACCAAATCGGTACTGTAACTGAATCAATCAAAGCAATTGAAATGGCAAGAGAAAACGGTTATACAACCATGATTTCTCACCGTTCAGGAGAAACTGGAGATACATATATCGCAGACTTCGCAGTTGCTATGAAGGCCGGACAAATTAAAACAGGTTCAATGGCACGTAGTGAAAGAGTTGAGAAATACAACCAATTCATTCGTATCGAAGAAGAATTGGGAACAGACGCAAAACTAGCTCATTTTCCAAAACAATAATTATTTAATGGGTTAAATTTTAATTAGAATAATTAGAGAGAAATATGACTTTATCTAAAAGGTCATATTTCCTCTATTTTTATTGAAATTTTAACTTTAAAGAATAATTAAAATAGATTATAGTATTGAAGATTGACGAATAAAACAAGAAATTTATTCAAAGGAGATTTATTATGGAAATACTAATGTTTATATTGATGATACTCACAGCCATTGTATTGGGCATGGTATTTAAAAAGTTCAAGTTACCCTCATTATTGGGTTACTTGATTGCAGGATTGATATTCAAAGACGTTTCATTACCTTACCCGGGATTAATTAGAAACTTTGCGCTTCTCGTAATTATGGTGCGAGCAGGCTTATCAATGGATCTTGATCAACTTAAGAATCAAGGCATCAGCAGTTTATTAATGAGTTTTGTGCCTGCATTATTTGAGATATCTGGTGCCATGATTTTAGGACCGATCTTTTTCAATATTACAGTTCAGGATTCATTGTTGTTGGGTACGGTCTTAGCCGCAGTTTCACCTGCGATTGTCGTTCCTAGAATGATCAAGTTAAAAGAAGAAGGTTACAAGAAAGCGCCAGAAATTGTTATGGCGGGATCATCTTTAGATGACATCTTCATTTTGGTTCTTTTCGCAAGTTTGATTACCAAACAAGACATTCCATTGCCACTAATCTTGGCAAGTAACTTATTGGGTGGTTTGGCAATTGGTCTTGTTTCCGGATTCATTTTAAGAAAGTTAAATCTTAATTCATGGGTTCTTTCAGTGGTCTTACTGATGGCAATGGGTGGATTGTTCATCTATTTAGAAACATTCTTAACCATTTCAGCCATGTTAGCCATTATAGTCATGAGTGCCATTTACTCACACGGAAAAGAATTACCTAAAGTTGAAACAACATTCAAGAACTTTTGGATTCCGATGGAAATGCTCTTATTTATCCTTGTTGGTTTAAGTGTTGATTTAAATTCACTGACATCTCTTGGTATTGGTGCAGGCTTATTTATTCTCGCAATATTAGTCTTCAGAATGACTGGTGTCTTATTGGCACTTACTCCAAGTGATTTAAAAATAAAAGAGAAAGTATTCTCATGTTTTGCTTATATTCCAAAAGCCACAGTTCAGGCTGCCATTGGTACCATTCCTCTTGCAATGGGGATCAACCAAGGTGCACTTATTTTATCTGTGAGTGCTTTAGCAATTTTAATCACCGCCCCCTTAGGCGCAATCCTAATTGACTTTACTTACAAGAAGTTATTGAATAAAGAAGTATAGAATTAAATTAAAACACGAATAAATAAAAAAACCCAGAAAAAGCATAATTTGCTTTTTCTGGGTTTTTT
>CBDUDQ010000041.1:0-11014 GCA_965365985.1 uncultured Erysipelothrix sp.
AAAGTATTCATGATTGAGTAAACTGACAAGAGTAATCCAGCTTGTGAGTTAGTGATGCCCAAACCTTCCATGAGTGGTTCATAGAACACGTACTTAATATATGGCAGCAAATATGCTGCACTGAACATAAATGCCAGTAAAAATACTAAGAAGTATTTTCTTCCTGTTGATAATTTCATAGTTAATTTCCCCTTATTTAATTTCTATGTTTTTTCTGTTTACTAAATCGATTGAGTCATAGTTTTTGTTAACATAATGAATGATGTTATCTACGGTATCAATTCCTGATTGTTGCATTGAATCTTCTGAATAGAAAGCTGAGTGTGGTGTTAAAATTGTTTTGGCATGTAAGACCAGTGGATCAGTTTCTAAGTTTGGAGTCTCACTTTGCAAAACGTCTAGATAAGCAAATGAAACTTTATCGTTATCCAATGCATCAATTAGAGCAGATTCTTTTACAACCCCTCCACGCGCACTGTTGATGAATACGGGACTGTTATTAGTAATATCAAAAAGTTTTTCATCAATGATATTTTCAGTTGCGCTCATGAGTGGTAAATGGCAGCTGATATAATCTGAATTTTCGAATATTTCTTCCATTGTTGCTGATTTGACACCATAACTCTCAAACACTTCTTCTGAGATAAATGGGTCATATGCAATCACATCGCATCCGAAAGCTTTAAGTCTTTCAGTGATGGTTCGTGGTATATTACCGAAACCAAGAAGTCCGACTGTTTGATTGCCCAAACGTCTCATTTTAGGAAACTTGTCATAGATCCATTCTTTGTCATTTTTTACGTTATCATTAAATTGATATATTTTTCTGTTCTCTGCAAGAATACATGCAAGGACATAATCCGCAACTTCAGGTACACAATACGTACTGATGTGTGCGACTGGAATATTTCTAACGTTTGCTTCGTTCAGGTTGATACCGTTAACCCCGATTGATTGAAAACAAACCATTTTTAAGTTTGGTAAACTATCCATAACTTTAGGTGTTATTTGTTCATAACCAACAATAAGGAAATCAGCATCCTTTGCATTTTTTATAATTTCTTCTTCACTTGAAGATGGTTTCAATTCAATGTTCGCGATGCCTTTTAATTTCTCTTCTTGAACAGAAAATGTCCCGTCATCTTCAAATAATCTAACTGCTAATTTCATAACTGAATCCTCCTTTGATATCCCGTAAACCCCTTTGGATATCTTACAAGTAAAACATATCACAGATTATAAGATTTAAACTCCGATTTCGAAGTTATATTTCACGTTTTATATCTTTTATATGAAATATATATGGCCTTTTAATGGCCTTGTGAAACCTATATACTCTTTCACGAAGTCAAAACTTTTCATTTATTATAAAAAAACTGGACTATAATCTTATTACCTTAATTGCCATACTGAAGTAAACGGTTACAATTATTGACCTATTATACGCGTATTATGACTGATTTCTTTTATTAACCTTTCTTTTGAAAACACCATTAAAAAACCATCTCATAATTGAGATGGTTTCGTTCCTATGCTTCTTCTTCTGGATCAAGTTCAACTTGAACATTGATTAATCTTGCTTTACTTCCATTAGCAGGACCAATGACACCATTTTGTTCTAATGCATCCATAATGCTGGCAGCACGATTATAACCAATTCTAAATTGACGTTGTAACCATGATGTGGAAGCTTTTTGTTCTTGGATTACTATTTTTTTCGCTTCTATATACAATGGATCATCAATTGCGCTGACAGTTCCTTGATTTCCACTGACACCGTCCAAATTAATAAACTCATCCAGGAAACGAGGACTTGCTTGACTGGAAACATTTTGTGCGATTTTATTCACTTCATCATCAGACACAAATGCCCCTTGTATTCTAATTGGATGTGGTTCACCCATCGGAACATAAAGCATGTCACCGAATCCAAGAAGTTTTTCAGCACCTGATCCATCTATGATGGTACGAGAGTCAATTGAGCTTGATACTGCGAACGCAATGCGTGAGGGTATATTCGCCTTAATGACACCTGTCACAACATCAACAGAGGGTCTTTGTGTCGCAACAATCAGATGAATCCCAGCTGCTCTTGCAAGTTGTGTGATTCTTTGGATGCTGGTTTCAACTTCTTTTCCAGCAACAGACATTAAGTCTGCCAGCTCATCGATGATGACAACAATCCAAGGCATTTTAACATTGTTTTCTTCTGGAAATTCTTTTATCTTTTCGTTATAAGAGGTAATATTTCTGACCCCTGTTTTAGCAAAAAGTTCATAACGATTTTCCATTTGATCAACAATAACCTTAAGTGCCGCAGCAGCTTTAAGTGGATCTGAAATTAGTGGACCCATTAGATGTGGAATTTTATCGTATTGTGCGAATTCAACTTTCTTTGGATCTATCAGTAAAAGTTGAAGTTCTTCAGGTCTTTTTGATAATAAAATTGAAGTGATGATTGCATTCATACAAACAGACTTCCCGCTGCCTGTTGCACCTGCAATTAAGAGATGTGGCATTTTATTTAAGGCTATTGTAATAGGGGCACCCATTAAGTTTTTACCTAAAACAACATTGATGTTATCAGAAGACATAAACTCAGGTGAGCGATCAATGATGTCTCGCATTCTCACTGGAATCATTTCTTCGTTTGGAATTTCGATTCCCACTGCAGATTTTCCTGGGATGGGCGCTTCTATTCTTAATGTTTTAACAGCCAATTCCATCATGAGGTTATCTTGAATGGATGAAATCTTAGAAATTTTCACACTGCTGTCCGGTTTGAGTTCAAACTTTGTTACTGCGGGACCAATATGAATTTTAATGATGCTGGCCTCGATACCGAATTGTTTTAAAACTTTTATCAAAAGTTCTGATTTTACTTTAGCTGCTGAATCATTAGAACCTGATCTTTGATTCTTTTTAACACTATCTAAAAGATTCATTGGGGGTAAATGATATTGACTGAGATCAGTACTGGCATCGGTAACATTTGTTTTTGGACTGTCTTGTACTTCTGCTTGAACCTGAATTGGTTTTTTATCACTGTTTGGTTCAACGTCGTTAACAGTCATGAATGATGCTTTGGTATCATGTTCTTTTTCATAATTAGATTCGATGAGGGCATCGATGGTTTTCGGTTCTTTTACCTGAATTTCTTTTATTTTTTTCTCGCTTTTGAATTTCCCAAAGAATCCTTTTGTTTTAACTCCAGTATCTGCCGCTGAATCAATCACCTTTTTAGGTGACATGAATATGGCTAATACGATCAAAAGGAAAACTACGACAAATAGAACAGTGCCTTCTCGGCCCAGTAAAACAGAGAATAGTCCATAAAACAAACTACCAATAATACCTGAATAGGCATTTGCTTCTGGTGTACTGAATATAATTCCGATTCTTGAGAAGTAGTCTCCTACATAATCCCAACCTATCAATGTTGTTTTATATATGAGTGATTCAATCAGTGAAAACGAAACAAATAAAAGAAAAATGGCCAGATAATGCTTTGCTCTCAGTTTAAATGGTTTTCTTTTCAGTAAGTTTAATAAAAATACGATTGCAATCAAAGCGAAGTATATCTGCGGTAAGTTACCCATAATTACGCGCATGACATTGCTTAGAAATAAACCCACAATTCCAAACTGAAAGAGTCCAACTAATGACAGTGCAATGGCGAAAAGACTGGATGCATAATGCACCAAGTCTTTTCTTTGTTGAACTTGTTTTTTTGTTTTTCTCGCCATCTTAAATCTTAAACTCTAATTTCAATGATGACGGGTAGAATCATCGGTCTTTTACCGGTTTGTTTGTAAATGTATTTTGACATAAGATCCCTTGCTTCATTACGAGCAGAAATATTATCATATTGATTTTTCTCGACCAATTTATTGATCGTATTTTCTAGAATTACTCCAACTTCTTTCATGATGTTGTCAGAATCCTTCAAGTAAATAACCCCTCTTGATTGAATATCTGGTCCACCAAGTACAACTTTTGTTTTGTTATTGATAACAATACCAACAATAAGTGCACCATCAGTTGAAAGAATTTGGCGGTCTCTTAATACAAGTCCAGAAGTATCTAAATGATCTTTACCATCAATAAGAACTTCTTCTAATTTTAAAATCTCGCTTGTTTTCTTGAGTTTTCCATCAGTAAATTCAGCAACTTGACCATTGTCTAAAATGACAATATCAGATGCAGACATCCCCATATCAAGTGCTATTTGTGCGTTGGCACTTAAGTTTTGGAATTCACCTTTTACAGGAATATAATATTTTGGTTTTAAAAGTGCCATAAGCATTTTTAAATCCTCTTGTGAAGCATGCATTGAAAGAACTGATTTATATGAGAGTGTTTTAACTTTTACACCGTCTTTGTATAGTTCATTCATCATTGCTGATGCCAAGTTTTCAGTTCCTGGTACTTCCGGTGATGCAATCACTACATGGTCAGAGTCTCTTAATTGAATCAGATTGTCTTCCCCAGTCGCAATTTTCGCCATCTTAATGAAGACATTTGGTCCAACATCAGAAACAATAACTACAACATCGTCCATATCATTTTTAAATTGAGCACGTTTAATTTCTAAGCCCTTTGGCATTTTATAGTAGTCTAGTGTTTCTAAATGATCCAAGAGCACACGCTGGCGTTCCCCTGAAAAATAAACTTTACGTTTATATTTTTTGGCTAAGTCCAATACTTCCATTAAACGATAAATGTTTTGTTCGTATAGTGTAACTAAAATTCTTCCTTCTGTTTCTTCAAAAACACTTTCAACTTTAGCTGAGATACGGTGTTGAGGTGAAGTAAAACCTTCTTTTTTTGCGTAAACTGATTCCGCTAAAAGTAAGAATACACCTTTTTGACCGATACCTGAAATGTCTGCCACATCAGACATGAATGACTTGGTTCTAATATCAAAGTCGATAATAAATTCAGCCGCGTGGACAATGTAACCAGCAGTTGTTTCAATCGCAATTCCGAATGTATCAGGAATTGAGTGTGTTTGGCCAAATGAAATTACTTTTCTATGACCGATTTTGAAACTACCGTTTCGTTTAATCTTGAAGATTGAAGTGCCAACAATTTTGTTTTCTTTCATCATATCTTCAATGACCAATGCGATGAGTGGCGTTGTATAAATTGGTGCTTGCAGTGTTTCGATAAAGTATGGCAATGCCCCCATAACATCATCGTGACCGTGCGTAATAAAAATACCTTTAACTCTTTTTTTATTTTTTAATAGATAATCAACATCTGGTATGACTACTTCTACACCCAGTTGTCCTGCCATTGGATATTTAATCCCAGCATCAACAACATAAATTTCATCATCTATTTCTATAATTGACATATTACGGCCGTCTTCATCGAGACCGCCCAGTGCCATAAATCTTATTTTTTCCATAAATTCTCCTTATTAGTAGTGTCTTACTTATTAACTTATTATACACTACTTTCATTTTATAATAAAATAAAACCAAGCAAGCTTGGTTTCCTTAGATTGCAATTCTTGTAATTGATTTTGATTTCATAGATGTTTCGTCAACTTCTACAACGACTGCATTTAAAAATGCTTCTCCATCCGCAACTTTAAAATGTGTCTTTTCATTGAGGATGACGCGTTTGTATAGTTCTTCTACATCACGGCCGATAACAGAGTTAATGGCACCGCACATACCCACATCAGTAATGTAAGCACAGTTTTCAATCATGCGGTTATCAGCGGTTTGTACATGTGTATGGGTTCCTACAACACAACCCACTTCTTCGTGAAAAACATTGGCAAACAACATTTTCTCAGATGTTGACTCAGCATGGAAATCAACAAAATAATAATCATAGTCACTTTGAGCTAAAAGATCTTCCATATATGGATATGGGGAGTCACCTACTCGGTTCATGAATGCTTCACCGTATAGATTCACCACACAAATTGTTTTACCCTTAACTTCATAAGCTTTATAATAATTACCAAAATCAAGAGGTTCAATGTTTGCTGGAATCAGTAAATTAGGGCATTGTGGATAATCTTGTATGATTTCACTTTTGGCAAACGTGTGATTTCCCATGGTGACACATTGTATTCCCAAATCCATAAATTGATCATAGATTTTTTTAGTAATGCCTTTTCCATGTGCCGCATTTTCGCCATTTGCAATCACAAAGTCAATTTTATATTGATCGATAAGCAAAGCTAAGTGGTCGACAACAACACGTCGACCACTCGCTCCTACTATATCTCCAATGAACAAGATGTTCATTATTTTGCCAACTCCATGGCTCTCAATTCACGAATGACCGTGACTTTGATTTGACCAGGATATGTCATTTCAGCTTCAATTTGTTCTCTAATTTCTCTTGCTAATTTAACTGTGTTTAGATCATTAACAACATTAGGGACAACCATGACTCTGAGTTCACGACCCGCTTGGATTGCGAATGCACGCTGTACACCTGGTTTAGAGGTTGCAATGGCTTCTAAGTCTTCTAATCTTTGAATGTAATTTTCAAACGACTCAAATCTTGCGCCTGGACGAGCAGAACTTAATGTATCTGCCGCAGCAACCAAGACTGAAATTGCATTATTGGCTTCGATATCACCATGATGTGAGGCAATGGCATTCAATACGATTGCATGTTCACCATGTTTCTTAGCCAAACGAACACCCAAATCAACGTGTGTTCCTTCCATCTCAAAATCGAGACCTTTACCAATGTCATGAAGTAATCCTGCCCGTTTTGCAAGTTTTTGATTTAAGCCAAGTTCGACTGCCATCATTCCTGCTAAATGAGCCACTTCAATTGAGTGGGTTAAAACATTTTGACCGTAGGAATAGCGATATTTCAAACGACCGATAATTGTAACGATTTCTTTATCCATCTTAGATAAACCCAAGTCAAAGATTGTATCTTGACCCGTCTTATTAACAATTTGATAAAGTTCTTTTCTTGCTTTTTCAACCACTTCTTCAATGCGTCCAGGTTGAATGCGACCATCAGAAATTAGAGTGGTCAATGCCATTCTTGCAATTTCTCTTCTGATTGGATCAAAACAAGATAATGTAATAACTTCCGGTGTATCATCAATTAATAAATCTACGCCAGTGGCTTGTTCAAAGGCACGAATATTTCGACCTTCTCTACCAATAATACGACCCTTCATCTCTTCACTTGGAAGCGTGACAACAGAGGCAGTTCTTTCTTGCGTTACTTCTTGTGAGTAGCGGGATATGGCCAATGAGATTATGTTTCTTGCGATTTCTTCTGACCGCATTCTCGCTTCGTCTTCTTTTTCTTTAATGAATGTTAAGACTTCATTTTCCATCTTCTTTTCAACAATTTCAAAAAGTTCTGCTTTCGCACTTTCTTGAGGCATGTTGCTAATTCGTTCTAATTCTTGGAGCTGTGTTTCAGCTTGTGTATTTAAAGCTTCCTCTACCTTGTCCAGTTTAATTGATTTATTTTCTAATTCACGTTGCTTGTTTGAAAGGTCACGATCTTTTTCAACAAGATTGGTATCACGATGATTTAAATTTTCTTCGCGTCGATCCAATTTGCTTTCATAATCCTGAACTTCTTTTCTTTGTATTCTGAGTTCTTTTTCTGCATTTAGTTTAATTTCGTAGGCAAGCGTCTTGGCTTCTAAGGCCGCTTGACGCGAGATCATTTCTGCTTTTTCTTCAGCTTCGTTCATTAATTCCGTTGCTCTGGTTTGAGCACGGTTGAGTTTATTTTTATTCATGATGATTATCGCAAAAACCATCACAATAAATACAATTAAACCTGACAAGAGAGCATATGTCATTGTTGCTGGCATAAACTTCCTCTTTTCTGTTTATATATATAAAATATTAGTTTCCTAATGTATACATCATATAGTATTTATGTGATTTTCACAAGATAAAGTTTATTTACTGAGGTTTCTAAACAAGGCCCTCATATCAGACGAAAATGGCATGATATTGATAAGATTAAATGTCCAGGGTAAATAATACATTTCTTTACAAGAACCCAATATAAAAAGTACTAAACATACTAAGCCCATAAGAGATGGACTTAAGTATGTGAGTACAGCCCCTTTTGTTGTTTTGGTCCTTGGAACGCTGGCAAAAAAATGTAATGTATCAATGGCAATATAACCCGATGTTTCTCCGCTATCTTTTCTGGCAAAATAAAGATGGATTACTTCATGGATTATAAAACTTGAAATGACATTTAACACCCAAAGAGAAAACTTGAAATCAAACAGCAACAACAAGAAGAAACCCTTTCTAAAAAAACCAAACAATGATTTAAAATATATTATAAAAAATGATTCCGAAGGGCCATCATAAAGTAAGATCAAGATGAATTTTCCTTAAAAGCACCACTTGAATCACAAAAGCAATCAATCCTTGTAGACCCATAAAGCCCCCTTGACTCAAATTAAGTTCTTTTTTAATTTGAAATAAGACAATCACCATAGGAACGATTAAAAGTACAATTAATGCCAATTGAAACGAAGTATTGAATCCATATTTTTCTTGCAAAGGAAAATATTTACCCAAAGTGATGAAAATCGAGTTTACCAAGATCAAAGTTACAAATATTGAACTCATATCTTCAAGTAATTTAGGAATTAATATAAGTATATACCCAAACTGAATTATATTGGCACCTATTAAAGCCAGTAAATACGATGTGTATATTTTTAAACTTGATTGATATGAAAACTGATATAAAACCAAACTTTCTTTGAAATATGCATAAACATATATTGACTGCATCCCAGTAAGTGAAATCAGAGCCATTCTTAGGGTTTCTTCTTCGAGTAAGTTTGGTTTAAATATTTTAATCAATAAGATACTGATCATTAAAATGAATGAATTGAGTGTGCTTTCCTTGTGTCTTATAAGTTCTTTAAAGTTTTTGAATATTAGATTATTGGGAAGGAGTCTGAAACGTATGAAACGGTATGCGATTCCCTCTTTGTAGGACTTAAAATTTAAAATATAAAGCAACAACAATACAAGAAGAACAGGTAAATATAAATGTTGAAATCGGTCCCCAATTATAAAATTAAAAAAATTAGTTACATGCCATTTATCTAAATTTTGATAAACTTGATAATAAAACGCAACTTGAATGATGATTAAACCAATTTGCCAAAGAAGTTTAGGTAATATTATACGAATGATGCGCTCAAGACACAAGAGCGTAAGTAAAACAAATGATGCTTGTAAGAAAAACATTAAAAATATGAAAAAAAAGTTTATTTCTTGGGTTTTGATGGAAGGAAACATTAATACCATTACTAAAATCATCACCATCGACAAGTTTGATATAAATTCAAAAATAAAATGTGCCGTATTTCTTTTGAATTGAGATATTTGATAGTTTAACATCATCTTGTCAAATTCTTTTTGCTCTTGCATTCCCATGAATATTGACAATATCAAGACCAAAGAACACATAACTGATACCGCCAAATTCATACTTCTAAAAAATTGAATTTCCGCTGATTTTTGTGAATCAGAATAAATAATTTCTAAAATGGGCGATAAGAATTCTCTTACTATGAATGCAATTAAAAACAAAAGAACAGAAACAGTAAACAATCCAAGAATCGATTTACTTGGGTTTATTTTAAATTGCTCTTTTATCTTTCTTTGCATCTGCACAAATGGCAGTGTGTAGATCATCCTGGACATATGAAGCTCATAAACAAAGTTTCAAGGTCAAAGCTGCCACTTTCTTCACAGAGCTTCTTGGGTGCACCCTGTGCTTTGAGTATCCCGTTGTGTAGGAATATCACTTCACTGCATAAGAGTTCTACTGAAACAATGTCGTGTGATGATAGAAGAACGGTGCCTCCTTTTGAAGCATATTCTTGAAGTGCAATTTTTGTTTCTCTTATCGCAAGCATGTCGAGTCCCCTGAAAATCTCGTCTAAAATTAAAACCTGACAATCGACCATCATGGCACCAATAATTTGTATTTTCTTTTTCATTCCGTAAGAGTATGATTGGATTAATTTATCTAAATCTTTTTCCATTTGGAATCGTTTTATTAAAGCATCTTTATCTCTTGTTTTATCCAGTTTGAATAAAGATTGAACGAAACTTAAGTATTCTCTTCCTGTTAATAAATCTGGGAGTATGTTGTCATCTGGGATGTAAAATACTTTTGGTTTAAATAGTGACCAAACAACACTGCCTTCGTACTCTATCTGCTTAAGTAAACATTTTATGAGCGTCGTTTTCCCTGATCCATTGGGTCCAACCAAACCAATAATCTTCGCCTGTTTTATTCTTAAACTGACATTGTTAAGGGCCAAAGTTTTAGGATAAGATTTTTTAAGATTCTTAAGTACGATCACGACTCAGTACCTGCATTCAAAGCTTAAAGTAAAAAAGTTTTTAAAAGAGTAAGTTCCTGTGAAACTTCCTTTTCCGTTTCTAATACACCATATTAACATTGATAAATAAAGAACGCCCCCTAATATCAATAGAACTGCGGCAGCGACTGTAAACCAAGCATGAACTGTTTCGAGTTCATTTTTTTCAACAACCATCATAAATTTTTCACCTCTTTTCTATCTTTTATGTAATTGAGTCCACCAACCAAAGCGATGCTCATAATAAACACAAAGATAAAAGTGATGAAAAATTCTGGTTTGATAATTAAATTGACTTTTACTGTTTGATTTAAGTCAGAAATCACCAGGCCAAATCCGAAGAAATTAAACGATTGATTTCTAAATAAATTTAGAATAAAGTATCCAATAAACAGGATTGGATAAACAATAAAGCTTGTGATTAAACTTATTTCTATTACTTTTTTTTGCATATGACACTTCCTATCTACTTCTAAATAGGACTGCATTTTGATTAAACCTAAAAAAAATAAGCATTTTCTGCTTATTTTTCTATGAGTTCTTTTTTAGGCAAGATTATTTCTCTAATGCGTGATGCTATCTCATCGCAGATGAGTGGTTTCTCTTCGAGATAAACTCGAACAGCATCCC
>CBDUDQ010000042.1:0-10483 GCA_965365985.1 uncultured Erysipelothrix sp.
AGCTTAATACTGATAAGACTTGATAGAAGTCGGCAATTACGAAGTTTGATTTGATTTCTTTTGGTGCATTGAATACTTCTGTAAAAAAATCAACTGTTTGATTGATGGCTTTGTTTCCACCTTGTGCATAAGGGTGAATGACATCTTCTTGATGGATTCTTCTGAGTCCACCATTTGCTGTATAGTCAAAGTCAGTTTTTACTGTGTCGATGGCTCCCATAAGGGCTTCATCTCCACCAGTAACGAAAGTCTTCGCTTCCATACTGTTTAAGTAGTCAGGTGTTAATAATGGTTCACCTTGAGCATTGTGACCTTTGAAATAGACATGGTCAAATGTTGAGTAGAAAAGTCCAACTGATCTGTTACCATAAATTTCAACAGGTTGACCACCAAAGTCTCTAAGCATTGGGTCACTTGATAACAAGTAAGCTGCTGAGATGAGTGGTTGAGGACTGAAATTATCACCAAAGATACTGATATTTAATGCGTTCCCACCCATTGAGTGACCTGCAACACCGATTTGTTGAACATCAACATAATCGAATCCTGCAATTAATTTTACTGCTGAATATAATCCGTAACCTTCTGCTCCTGGATCACCGAAGAATGTTTCCACTCCAGCAATTTCAGAATCACCATGGTTCATCATGTCAGGTGTCGCAACGACAAACCCTCTGCGTGATAGTTCGATAGCGTATTGTGCATATGCTTCTTTGGTCGTTGACATACCGTGCATGAAAGCAACGGCAGGTGCCTTATTATCAGCAGTTGCTGATTTAGGTTTATATACTCGTACTGCAATTTCATGACCTGATGCTGTTTCTACTGTAGTAGTGAAAACATCAACCTTAAGTCCTGAAGTGAGTACTAAGTGTGCACTCATGAATAGTAACACTGTTACTAACAATGAGATGAGTAATTTACGTGTTGTACTGAATTGAAATTTCTTCATTAAAAGCCTCCTATGTGTGATTACAGTGTGATTGTATCATGTAACCGATTTCACTCGTATGACGATTATGCTATTATTGTGTCATCATACTAAAATAAATATTATATTTCACAAGAAAGAAAATAATAGTTATTTGAGGCTGTTTAAAGAGTATGTTATTTGTAGAAGGGATAATGTTTGATAATTTTAGGTAAATCGTTTAACAGAATAGTGAAAATCATTAATTATTCATTTAAATTGTCTAATTAATTAAGGAGAAAGTCATGATAAAACAATCCAAAAGCATTCCGGATAACAGCATAGATAATTTGTTTGTTGAAATAAGAAAAATAGAATATCAACCCATACACTATCATCCAGAAATGGAAGTCATTCTAGTTCTAGAAGGCTCACCCACCATTACAATCAATGGAGACCAAAATACATATAAAACAAGAGATATCATTGTCATCAGTCCTCATGACACTCATTCCATATATTCTCAAAATGAATCATCAGAACTCTTAATACTTTATATTGATCCAATCTTTTTTAGTGGCTATTTCCCTAATATGAAAAATATACGCTTTACTGCCAATAAACTAAAAAGTGCCAATGATGACATGTTCACTTACACATTCATGACCCTTGCTAGAGCCTATATAAACAAGGAAAAATATTATCAAATTAATTGCGCTAGTTATGTTAATATCATGATTTTTGACATACTCAATGGCTGTTCATACTATGAACAAAGTGAAAATCAACCCTTCATCATTTCAAGTGAAAATAAGAGATTATCATTAATTATTGAATACATTCAAGTAAATTATTTCAAGAAAATAAAACTAGAAGATCTAGCTGAAACACTCGAACTCTCACCTACTTACTTATCACATTTTATTAAACAAAACTTGAAACGCTCTTTCTCTGACTTCTTAAATTATGTACGCTATGTCAATGCAAAAAGAATGATTCATGAAATGAACTATTCTCTTGTGGATATCAGTGTAATTGTCGGTTTCTCAGATTATCGATATATGACCAAAGCATTCAAAACTCACTTAGACATGACTCCCAAAGAATATAGAGAGCACTTAATACTGAAACCAAAAGCAAACTTTAGTGAAGATATTAATTCGCTCGAAAGCCATAAAGAAATGTTAAATACTATGGACGAGTTCATGGAAGAACATCAGTTTAAAAAATATTATTAAATTTTAAATAATATTCTTAATCATTTCGACCAATATTCTGCCTAAACTGCCTTATTCATGTACAAACCTATCAATAAACCAGTTCCTTTGATATCATTATAGAGAAAAGCACTATAAATAGAAAAAGGAGATAAACATGATTAAAATTGGAATCGTAGGTTACGGAAATTTAGGTAAAGGTGTCGAACAATCCATTACAAAACAAACCGATATGGAACTTTATGGAATATTTACAAAACGAAACAAAGATGAAGTTAAATCTAATGGTACTTCAGTTTATCACTATGATGAATTGATGAATCATAAAGATGATATTGATGTCTTGGTTTTATGTGGAAGTTCAGAAAGAGATCTTCGTTCTCAATCACCTGACTTAGCTCAACACTTTAATATCGTCGATAGTTTCGATATGCACGCAATCATTTTAGACCATGTCAATGCAGTTGATGAAGTCGCAAAAGCAAACAACACCACTGCACTCGTTTCAGTAGGATGGGACCCAGGCATTTTCAGTCTAGAGAAAACCATCTTAGACTCAATCCTTCCCGATGGTCAAACGCAAAGTTTCTGGGGTCCAGGAATCAGTCAAGGACACAGTGACGTTGCAGGACGCGTTGAAGGGGTCAAGATGGCAAGAAACTACTCAATCCCTAATGATGACAACATTGTAAGATTCAGAAATAAAAAAGATATTGATGTCACGAAAAATCATCACAAGATTTGCTATGTGGTCGCAGAAAATAAAGACGAACACAAACGCATTGAAGAAGAAATTAAAGAAATCCCTCATTACTTCAAAGGAAGCAAAACTTCCGTTCAATTCATTACTGAAGAAGTAATGAAGCGTGATCACTCCTCTTGGCCACAAGGCGGCCGTGTAATTCGCACAGCAAAAACATCTGACAACAGTACACAAACAGTAGAATTCTCAGTGAACCTAGACTCAAACCCAGAATTTACCGCCACAGTCCTAGTTGCTTATGCACGCGCTAACTATAATATGAACCAAAGAAAAGAATTTGGCGCATTCACAGCCCTTGATGTTCGCGGACAAGACATGTCAGCCAAAACAAGAGAACAACTCATAAAAGAAATGCTTTAAGATTTATAAGCTAAAAGACCATTCATCAATTTGATGAATGGTCTTTTAATTTTTCTACTATTTATACGCAGTCAAAATAACATTTTAATAATTACGATACTTGATCTTTAGAATGGAAATATTTCTAGATAAAACTAAATGTTTTTTTATACACGAATACTATTTACAAACAAAACCCATAGACTCATAATTCTTAACAAGCGTTGAGAGTGATAAGTCACTACCAAAATTATATTCATTACCCAAAAGATCACTGACGTCTTTCTCCAATTGATTGAAATCAATGGTATAAGTTTTTGTCGAACGCGTACCTTTTAATGATTCTGATGCACTGATTCCCTTCACTTCATTAATCTTATTAAGAGATTCCTGACGGACATCCTTAGTTTCTTCATAGGCTTTCAAATCAACCGCAATTTGGTATTCTTCAATCGTAATTTTATTTACTACATCCTTATCATCTGCGAATAAAGAAACTTTCTTCAGATCTTTCATCTCACATTGTGCTTTCGGTTTCTCAACTGAACATGCACTGAGCAATAAAAGAATTGATGCTGATAATATTAGTCTTTTTCTCATTTCATTTCCTCCTATTTTATATTAAAATTAACTGATTAAACGAATCAAAACGATAAGCTTTTTTCTATCACGACATTCATGTACAGGTTGAATTTATTTTATTTGATTGTAGTGTAGAACTGTTAAGATTATTATCTGTTGGTGTTTAGAAATGCATTAACAATATCCTTTGCAACTTGATCAGACACCATTCTTGAGCCAAGTGCTAATATATTGGCATCATTATTAATTCTGCCACTCATTGCTTGAGATACAGTAACACAATTGATTACCGTAATATCATCGTGGATGCTGGCATCTTTTGAGATACCGAATCCATTCCCACAAAAAACAATTCCTATTGAATCTTTATTGCTTAGGACTTGAGTGGATACTTCTCTACCCGCATGAAGATCATTTTCTAAGTTTTCATTCACATCAATGACTGTATAATTATCAATTAGGAATTCTTTGATAGAATCTTTTAGTTTATTACTACTGGTTCCTAAAGTTCCTATATATATTGTTTTTATCATCTTATACCTCATACTTATCCATATTATACATCAAAAAAAAAACAAGTGGACGATTTAACGTCCACTCACTGTTCTAATCTAATTTTACTAATTAATCAAAGTTCTTCATTAAATAATCGGCAGCGCCCAGTGCTGCTGTTGCACCTGAACCCATAGAGATGACGATTTGTTTATAAGCACTGTTCATACAGTCTCCAGCAGCATAAATGCCTGGAACACTTGTTGAACCTTTACCATCAACAACAATCTCACCCATTGGTGTTTTCTCTAAGAAATCTCCAATCCACTCTGTGTTTGGAACCAAACCAATTTGAACGAATACACCTTCTAAATCAAGTTTGTGTATCTCTTCTGTGGCACGGTCTTTATAGCTTAAACCAGTAACACGAGATTCGCCCGAGATTTCAGTTGTTTGAGCGTTTAAGATGACTCTAATATTTTTTCGTTCTGCCATTCTCTTTTGCAATAATTCATCTGCTTTAAGTTCTGGCATGAATTCTAAAACTGTGACGTTTCTTGATGTGTTTGAAAGATCGATTGCTGCTTCGATCCCTGAGTTACCCCCACCAATGACAGCGATGTCTTTGTTTTCAAAGAGCGGGCCATCACAGTGAGGACAATAGGCCACACCTTTATTCTTGTATTCTTTTTCTCCGGGTACGTTGGCATTTCTCCATCGTGCCCCAGTCGCAATAACCACTGACTTCGCCACAATCTCAGCACCATTATTGAGAGTTGCTGTGATCATGCTATCTTTTGTTAGTGATGTGACAGTTTGATTTTTAACGATTTCAATATCATATTCTTGCATGTGAGTATTTAATGCTTGAGCCAATTTAGGTCCTTCAGTATATACAGTCCCAATTAAGTTTTCGATTGAGAAGGTATCTAAAACCTGGCCGCCCACTTTATCTGTAATCATAAGGACACTCAATCCTTTTCTTGCGGCATAGATTGCTGCACTGCTTCCAGCAGGACCGCCACCAATCACTAAAACATCAAAAGGTTTATCATATGAAACTGTATTATCTGCTTCACCAATGAGTTTATCAAGAATTTCTTCAATTGAAGTTCTTCCTGCTGTAAACTCAGTGCCATCACACATCACTGTAGGGACAGCCATGACATCAAGACGTTCTATCTCTTCCTTATATAGCCCACCATCAATGGTCGTATGAGTGATCTTATCATTCAATACAGCCATGATATTTAAAGCTTGGACCACATCAGGACAGATATGACAAGAGAGACTGATATAGGTTTCAAAATGATAGTTTTTATCAATTGATTTTATTCTCTTTAAAGTTTCTGGACTGACTTTAGGAGTGACACCGCTGCTTTGGAGTAATGCCAGTACGAATGAGGCAAACTCGTGTCCCAATGGGACAGCCGCGAAATGAACATTCCCCACTTTGCTTTGTGTATCAATTCTAAAGCTTGGTGTTCGATCAAGAGTAATTTCTTTGATTGTTACTTTATCAGAGATACTTGCGATATCATCTAGGAAGTCTTTTACTTTTTTTGAATTTTCACTGCCATCTAAGGATGCTGAAAGAACAATGTCTTCTTTAAGCATGTCCATGTAGGATGAAAATTGTTTTCTTAAATCACTGTTTAGTTTCATATTTTTACCTAAATCTTCCCGACTAAATCTAAACCAGGAGTCAATGTTTCTTCTCCTTCTTTCCATTTAGCAGGACATACTTCATTTGGATGTTTTCTAACGTATTGTGCAGCTTTGATTTTATCTACCAAGTGACTTGCATCTCTACCAATGCCATCAGCATTAATTTCCATCGCTTGGATAATGCCATCTGGATCGATAATGAATGTTCCTCTTTGAGATAAACCATTCGATTCATCTAAAACATCAAACATTTTAGATAAAACATGTGATGAGTCTGAAATCATCGGATACTGAATTGTATTGATGACTTCTGAATTATCATGCCATGCTTTATGAGTAAAATGAGTATCTGTAGATACTGAATAAGAATTAACGCCTAACTTTTTAAAGGTTTCGCTTTGTTCTTGTAAATCTCCCAACTCTGTAGGACAAACAAATGAGAAGTCAGCAGGGTAAAATAAAACAACACTCCACTTACCCATAAAGTTTTCATGACTGACGTCGATGAACTCCTCGTTGTAATACGCTTTCGCATTAAATTCTTGAATCTTTTTTCCAATTAATGACATAAATGTATTTCCTCCTTGTAATCGTAAGTCTATTCTCTAACATATATGGGACCTTGTCAATGATAACGATTATCATTAACAAGAAGTTTTGTTATCATATTATTTGTAAAAATAAACGAAAAAAAACTCACTATCCTAAGATAATGAGTATGCTTTATTGTTCATGGTGGCCCCGGTCAGAATCGAACTGACGACACATGGATCTTCAATCCATTGCTCTACCAACTGAGCTACAGGGCCATGGTTGCGGGGACAGGATTTGAACCTATGACCTCCGGGTTATGAGCCCGACGAGCTACCAGACTGCTCCACCCCGCGATATGTATAAACAATATTATTTCTTGACTGCTTGAACAGTATAACACAATTTAAAGCCTTTGTAAAACTTATATGGCGGGGAAGGGGAGATTCGAACTCCCGCATGCTCGCACATCTGCTAGTTTTCAAGACTAGTCCCTTCAGCCACTTGGGTACTTCCCCATATAATTATATTTGGTGGACCCTGTAGGACTCGAACCTACGACCAACCGGTTATGAGCCGGTAGCTCTAACCAACTGAGCTAAGGGTCCGTGCTATACAAGAGTTACAAATATTAAGTTTTAATAAAAAAATAAAAATGGTAGCGGGTGTGAGACTCGAACTCACGACCTTCCGGGTATGAACCGAGCGCTCTGGCCAACTGAGCTAACCCGCCAGTTAAAAAGTCTAATCGTATAATTTCTTTTAATAAAAATTGGTCGGGATGACAGGATTCGAACCTGCGACCCCCTGGTCCCAAACCAGGTGCACTACCAAGCTGTGCTACATCCCGATGACTTTAAAACAAAAAAAATAATATAAATAAAATGGCGCGCTCGACAGGAGTTGAACCCATAACCTCTTGAGCCGTAATCAAGTGCTCTATCCATTTGAGCTACGAGCGCATTTTGAAACTTCCAATGAAGTAATGGTGGGGATGAAGGGACTTGAACCCATACAGTGTTACCACCAACGGATTTTAAGTCCGTTGCGTCTACCAATTCCGCCACATCCCCATTAATACTGGAGGTTCCTATCGGATTTGAACCGATGATCACAGAGTTGCAGTCTATTGCCTTACCACTTGGCTAAGGAACCACTACTTCTTTACTGTGCTTACTTATTATACAATAACAAGAATAAAATGCAACACCAAAAACCAAATTATTTGAATAGTTTTGTAATAGACCCTTTAAACGCAGTAAAGAGAGGCTTTCGCCCCTCTTTTTTATTGAGAAATGATCTTTTCCCAGTACTTATTCATCTCTTTTTTGAGCTCAATATCATAAAAGAACTCTTCATCCTTATCATAGCCTTGACGTGGTACATAAGCATCAATGCCCTCATACTCACCACCAACAGCAGTCAGCTCATCAATAACTGATTGAATCGGACTTGTATAGCCAACATGTTCAGCATTCATCTTTGCAATTTCAGGACGCAGTGTAAAATTAATCCATTCATGCGCTAAAGCTGGATTTGGAGCAGACTCAGGAATAACCATAGAATCCAACCAAACGTTCGTTCCTTCTAAAGGAACATAGAAACTCATGTCTTCATTTTCAGAAATAATATAACTTGCATCCCCAGAATACATAACCGCAATGTCCTTAAGACCATTGGCCATGTTATCAATCGCATCATCCGTTGCGTAGATTGGTTTAGTATTTGATTTCATTGCAATTAACCAATCGTTTGCTTCTTGAAGTTCTTGAGGATTCTTTGAGTTCATTGAATAACCCAATGATTTTAAGGCAATCATGAACGCATCACGTTCTGAATTATAGAAATAGATTTCATCAATATATTTAGGATTTTGTAAGATATTCCATCCTTGTGATTCAAGATCTTTCATATCAACATCTTCAGTGTTATAAACCATACCAATGTTTCCCCAGAAATAAGGAACAGAGAATTTATCTTCAGGATCCATATGACGTCCTTTTAGTGAAGGTAAAACATTTGTATAGTTAGGGATTTTTGAATAATCAATTTCTTGAAGTAAGTTTTCTTCTCTCAGTCTTTGAACAGTATAGTCAGATGGGATGACGATGTCATAGTTTCCACCATTAACCAACTTATGATACATTGCCTCATTAGAATCAAACTGTGAATATTTAACTTTTACATTAAATTCTTTTTCAAACATTGTGATGGTATCTTTATCGATATACTCACCCCAGTTAAAAATATGTAATTCTTCACGGTCCCCTTTATCAGAACTCCCGCAAGCAACCAATAGCATTAGAGCCATTAATACAGTAAATAATTTTTTCATCATAAACTCACCTTTCTCGTGCTTTTTTTAATATATGGTAATAAATTAATAATTAACAATAACAAGGTAATCGTAACAATAATTACGGTACTCAATGCATTGATGATTGGGTTAATTCGTTTTGACATGGTGTAAACCATAATTGAAATATTAGAAACACCATTACCCGTAACAAAATATGAAATAACAAAGTCATCAAATGACATCGTAAAGGCGATCAGTGCTCCAGAGATAACTGCAGGCATAATTTGAGGCAAGATTACCTTAAAGAGCGCCTGAGTCGGTGTGGCACCCAAATCCATTGCCGCATCCGCTAAACTTGGATCAAGCTTACGAAGCTTCGGCAAAACCGTCAAAATTACATACGGAATACAAAAGGTTATATGCGCAATCAACATCGTCATAAACCCAAGCTTAAATACTTTAACAGAAGTAAATAATAACATTAAACTGATTGCAGTTACAATTTCAGGATTCAATACCGGAAAGTTGTTAAAAGTTAAAACAGTTTTTCTTACTAATTTTTTATGCTTAGAAAGTCCAATCGCGCTGATCGTTCCTACAATCGTAGAAACCACAGTCGCAATGATTGCAATCACAACAGACGTTCTCACAGAACTCATCACATCCCTAGAATTCATTAACTCCTCATACCAACGAAGAGAAAACCCATTCCAAGAAGTTAAAGATTTAGAATCATTAAAAGAGAACACCATCAAGACAATGATTGGACCATAGAAAAACAACAACATCAATGCAATAGAAACCCAAGAACTTAATTTTCTTTCTTTTCTCATGCTGTTTGTTTCGCCCCCTTCACACCATCTTCTTCTTGTGCATCACGATCAAATTTATTGGTTAAATGCATCGATAACATGATAAGTGCTGCCATAATGAATGATATCGCAGAACCAAAATGGAAATCACCAATATTAATAAATTGATTTTCAATTAAGTTACCAATCATGACATACGATCCCCCACCCAAGAATTTGGGAATAATAAATGTAGACAATGACGGTAAGAACACAAGCGTAATACCAGAAATAACCCCAGACAATGAAAGGGGGAAAATAATTTTTCTAAACGTTTGAAATCCGTTAGCACCCAAATCATGACTTGCCTCAATTAAAGACTCATCCATTCTGGCCAATACGTTATAAATTTGAATGATCATAAATGGTAAGAAGTTATAAACCATCCCAATAATTACAGCGACATCGGTATACATGATCTTCACCGTCGCAAAACCAAAGAAATTAAGAACCATATTAATTAATCCTTTATCGGATAAGATACTGATCCAAGCATAAGTTCTAACCAACATGTTAATCCACATTGGAATCGTAACCAATAAAATAAGCATCGTTTGAACTTTCTCAGATCTTCTAGAAATCACATAAGCCAGTGGATAACCCAATAACAAACAAAATACCGTAGTGATAAAAGCAATTCTCACTGATTTCCATAAAACACGAATGAATACAGGATCAAAAAACTTAACAAAATTCTCTAAAGTAAATTGCAAGTTGGCACCCGCACCAATGTCGCTACTCGTAATCGCATAAAGGAATATGACAAGCATCGGAAGTACAATGAATATTGAACCCCAGACAATGTACGGCATCACCATATTACGATAGCTT
>CBDUDQ010000043.1:0-10401 GCA_965365985.1 uncultured Erysipelothrix sp.
TTCTTTTAGGAATATAAAGTTGGTCGTCCCATCAATTGGGTCAATGATCCAAAGGTCATCTCCAAGTATTTGTTCTACAGTGTCTTCTTCTGTTAGGAAAGATTGCCCAGGAAATAATCCTTGGATCTTTTCTACCAAAAATTGTTCGGTTGCTTTGTCGACATTGGTTACAAGATCAGATTTTGATGTCTTTTCGCTGATTTCGACATGTTCTGCCATCATATTACGGATTAAATTGCCTGCTTCATAAACCATTTTCTTTGATTCTATTAGTTTTTGATTCATTTTGTCCTCCATACTTTTTAGTATTATAACATTAAAAAAAGCCCAGACATAGCGTCTGAGCTTTAAAATTTGTTTTATCCTCTTACGAGTTCACTTAACATTGAATCTTCTTCTTCAACTTTGTTTCGTTCTTCACGTTCAAGTTTTAATTGTGCGGCCAACTCTTTAACGCGTTCTGTTGACTCACGGTATAGTTTAGAACCTGTTCCAGCAGGAATTTGTTTCCCGATGATGACGTTTTCTTTCAGACCGTGTAATGGATCAATCTTAGATTTAATTGCTGCTTCAGTAAGAACTTTTGTAGTTTCTTGGAATGATGCGGCAGATAAGAATGATTCAGTTTCAACTGAAGCTTTGGAAATTCCTAACAATACTGGTAAGTATCGTGCAGGGTTTTTTCCTTCTAAAAGGAGTTCTTCGTTGATATCAGTAACTTTGTCTAAAGTCATTTGAACACCAGGACTGAATCCTGTATCTTCACCGTCGACAATGATAACTTTACGCATCATTTGGTTAATCATAACTTCAATGTGCTTATCAGAGATTTCGATACCACCACTTTGGTACACTTTTTTAACTTCTTTTAAGATGTATTGTTGTACAGCCAAACGGCCAGCAACTTCCATCAATTTCTTAGGATCAACTGACCCTTCAGTCAATTTATCCCCAGCGACAACTTCAGAGCCAACTTTCAAGAAATTTCTTAAAGGTTGGTGCGGTAATGTTGTATGGTCCACTGTTTTGTTTTCGTTAGCAACTGTGATGACATAGCCACCATATCCATCTTCGGCATTTTGCACATCAGTGATGTGACCATTAATGTCAGAGATGACAGCGCCCAACTTAGGCATACGTGCTTCAAATAGTTCCTCAACACGAGGTAGCCCTTGAGTGATATCTTCACCCCCAGCAACAACAACCCCACCCGTATGGAATGTACGCATGGTTAACTGTGTTCCTGGCTCACCAATTGATTGAGCGGCAACAATCCCAACTGCTTCACCTTGCTCAACAATTTGTCCAGTCGCCATGTTACTTCCGTAACACGTTTGACAGATGCCTCGTTTAGACTCACAAGTAAATACACTTCGGATTTTAACGGATTTCACGCCAGCATCAACGATGCGTTTGGCAGTCCATTCGTCAACATAACCGTTTTGTTCAATGATGACTTCTTTTGTCTTAGGATCGACGATGGTTTCGTTAATATAACGACCCACCAAACGACCATGTAAGTTTTCAAGAATTGTATTTGATTTACGGTCAACGATTTCTTCTACTAAGTAACCATTGTCTGTAAAGCAATCTTCTTCTACGATGGTAACGTCTTGAGCAACGTCAACCAAACGACGGGTCAAGTAACCTGATTCCGCTGTTTTAAGAGCCGTATCGGTTAGACCTTTACGAACACCATGGGTTGAAACGAAGAACTCAGACACGTTCAATCCTTCACGGAAAGAAGAATAGATAGGAACTTCAATAATTGAAGATTGGTAACCTTTTTTAGATTTAGATTGTGTTGGTTTACCCATCAATCCACGCATACCTGCAAGCTGAGTAAAGTTAGATACGTTACCACGCGCTCCAGATGTAGCCATCATGTTAATCGGGTTCTTACGAGGTAAGTTCTCCATTAACTCAGCACCAACGACGTTTTTAACGCCTTCCCATAATGCCATTAATTTAGCTTCCCACTCTTGTGCCGTTAAACGACCCCGTTTGTAGAGAACCATTAAACGCGCTGCTTTTTCTTTACCTTCTTCAATGTATTGGGCCTTGTTAGGAGCAACGTTGATATCTGTTAGAGATACGGTCATTCCAGCAATGGTTGAATACTTGAATCCAAGGTCCTTGATGTTATCAAGAATTTCAGCAGTTTTATCAATTGAGTAATGATCAAAGATTTCCTTGATGATTAACTCAAGTTCTTTTTTCTTAAAGTCATTGTTTAAAGGCATTGCTTTAATAATTTCTTTAACATCACTACCCATAGCAACAAAGAATTTGTCAGGAGTACCCTTGAAGTTGTCGTTAGATACTTCGTTTAAGTAAGGGAAATCCGCTGGGAACATTTCGTTGAAGATCAGTTTCCCTAATGTTGTAATGATGTACATTGAACTTTGTTTTGCACTTAAGATTGTTTTTCCTAATGAAGACGCTCTGACCAAGATTCTAGTGTGAAAATGGATCATTTCGTGTTCGTAAGCAAGATTGGCTTCATGAATGTTTCTGAATGCTTTCCCTTGGTTGTCTCCATAAGCACGCCATTTAGCAGCTTCTTGGAGGTCTCCACGAGAATCACACTCTTGTGCATGTTCATAGAATTCTTCAGGTGTTTCTTCCATGTTCAGGTAGTAGTTACCCAAGACCATATCTTGTGATGGTGTAACAATAGGCTTACCATCTTTTGGTCCCAAAATGTTATGGGATCCAAGCATGAGCAATTCAGCTTCAGCTTGAGCCATTTCACTTAATGGAACGTGAACCGCCATCTGGTCACCATCAAAGTCCGCGTTAAACGCAGGTGTTACTAGAGGGTGAAGACGGATTGCACGCCCTTCAATCATCTTAGGTTTAAAAGCTTGAATCCCAAGACGGTGAAGTGTAGGGGCACGGTTAAGTAGAACAGGGTGATGTTCGATCACATCTTCTACAACGTCCCAAACACGTGGATCTTGTCTGTCAATGAGTTTTTCAGCTGCTTTAGCATTGTTTGCAATACCGCGCACTTTCATTTCATTAACAACAAACGGTTTGAATAGTTGGATTGCCATCTCACGAGGAATCCCACATTCATACATTTTTAAAGTTGGTCCAACAGCAATAACTGAACGACCAGAGAAGTCGACACGTTTACCAAGCAAGTTGGCACGGAAACGACCTTGTTTCCCTTTTAGGGAGTGTGATAATGATTTTAGTGGACGTCCACCTGCACCAGTAACTGGTTTAGAACGACGGCCGTTATCAATTAAAGCATCCACAGATTCTTGGAGCATGCGTTTCTCGTTTTGAACGATAACCGCAGGCGTACCCATGTCTAATAGACGTTTCAATCGGTTGTTTCTTGTAATAACACGACGATACAAGTCATTTGAATCAGAAGCCGCAAAACGGCCCCCATCCAACTGAAGCATCGGACGTAAATCAGGTGGAATAACCGGTAACTGAGTTAAGACCATCCACTCTGGTTTGTTATTTGAACTCATGAACGCTTCAACTGTTTCTAAACGACGAATCAGTTTCTTACGTTTGTCCCCTTTAGCAGTCTCAAGTTGAGATAAAATATCTGTTTGTTCTGCTTCAAGGTCCATGCCTACCAATAAAGTCTTGATGCCTTCGGCACCCGCTTCGGCTTTGAATCCATCATATCCATATTCATTTTGGTAATCACGATATTCGCGATCATCAATGATTTGTTTGTATTGTAAGTTTGTATTTTTTGGATCAGTAATAACCCATTTAACAAAGTAAACAACTTCTTCTAAGATCTTTGGTGTGATATTTAGAAGTAAGCTCATACGAGAAGGAATGCCTCGCAAATACCAAATGTGCGCTACAGGAGCAGCCAACTCAATATGACCCATGCGTTCACGACGCACAGATGATTTAGTGACTTCTACGCCGCATCGATCACAAATGACCCCGCGATAACGAACTTTTTTATACTTACCACAGTAACATTCCCAATCCTTTGTAGGTCCAAAAATCTTTTCACAAAATAAACCATCGCGCTCAGGTTTCTGAGAGCGGTAGTTAATTGTTTCAGGTTTTTTAACTTCCCCATGAGACCATTCTAAAATGCGCTCTGGAGAAGCTAAAGACAACTGGATTGAGTCAAAATTATTTATACTCATATTCGACACACCTCCTATATTACTTCAGTTGGATTATTAGTCCCAATTTCAATACCTGATTCGTTTACGACCGGAGCAATATACTCAGATCCTTCTTCTTCAGGACTTTCTGTAACTTCAGTTTTACCTTTATCCAAAAATTTAACATCAAGTGCTAAAGCTTGGAGTTCGTGTTTAAGTACTCTGAATGACTCAGGAATACCCGGTTCTGGAATATCAGTTCCGTTTTGAATTGCTGCATAAGTTTTGGTACGACCGTTAACGTCATCAGACTTAATAGTCAAGATTTCTTGTAGTGTATGTGCTGCCCCATAAGCATAGAGAGCCCAAACTTCCATCTCACCAAATCTTTGTCCACCATTTTGTGCCTTACCACCCAACGGTTGTTGAGTAACAAGTGAATATGGACCCGTAGCACGAGCGTGCAATTTGTCATCAATCATGTGTGATAGTTTAAGTAGGTACATAACACCGACAGAAATACGTTCGTCATAGCGTTCCCCAGTTTGACCATCATGAAGAATCATCTTACCATCCGGTTCAACGTTTCCTTCTTTCATGATTTCGAACAGTTCATCAGTAGAAATCCCGTCAAATACGGAAGTCGCAAACTTAACACCTAAGTTTTTAGCTGCAATTCCAAGGTGGAGTTCAAGAACTTGTCCAATGTTCATACGGCTCGGTACCCCTAGTGGGTTAAGCATGATGTCGATTGGTGTTCCATCTTCCATGTACGGCATGTCTTCGATCGGTAATATTTTAGAGATAACCCCTTTATTACCGTGACGTCCCGCCATTTTATCCCCTTCGGAGATTTTACGTTTTTGTACAATATAGACTTTTACTTGTTCGCTTACGCCAGGTGGCAACTCGTGGCCATCCTCGCGACGGAAAATACGGATATTTTGAACAATACCAGATCCACCGTGCGGTACTTTAAGTGAGTTATCGCGAACTTCACGAGATTTTTCACCAAAGATTGCAAGCAATAGTTTTTCTTCAGGAGAAATTTCTGATTGACCCTTAGGCGTAACTTTACCGACTAAGATGTCGCCTTCTTTAACTTCAGCACCAATCATTACGATACCACGGGCATCCAAATGACGGCATGAGTTTTCAGAGACGTTAGGAATATCACGAGTGATTTCCTCAGGTCCAAGTTTTGTTTCTCTTACTTCTAATGTGTATTCTTCAATATGGATTGAAGTATAAATATCATCAGTTACAAGGCGCTCACTCATGATGATCGCATCCTCATAGTTATATCCGTGCCATGTCATAAATGCGACCGTGATGTTTTGGCCAAGCGCCAACTCACCATTTTGCATTGATGGACCATCCGCTAAGATATCCCCTGAATAGACTTTCTCTCCCACAACAACTAATGGTTTATGGTTGATTACAGTCCCTTGGTTTGAACGACGGAATTTTTGGAATGCATAGACACGTTCTTTACCTGCATCTGTATTCACAATGACTTGGTTGGCATCAACATATTTGACAACCCCATCACCATCACAAATTACAGCAGAACCAGAGTCCTTAGCAATACGGTATTCAATCCCAGTTCCAACATAAGGTGAATCAGGTTTTAATAATGGTACTGCTTGACGTTGCATGTTCGCACCCATTAGAGCTCGAGACGCATCATCGTTTTCCAAGAATGGAATCGCTGCAGTAGCGACAGAAACGATTTGTTGTGGTGAAACGTCAATTAATTCAACAGTTTCGCGCGCAGCCAAGATGTTTTCACCTTGGAAACGAACAACAACTTGTTCATTAAGAAGACGATCGCCTGTAACCTCGTTGGCTTGAGCAATGACATAATCAATTTCATCATCCGCTGACAAGTAAACAACTTCTTCAGTTACAAGACCACCAGGTTTAACAATTCGGTATGGTGTTTGAATGAAACCATACGGATCAATACGACCATATGATGTCAAGTTATTAATCAATCCAATGTTCGGACCTTCCGGTGTTTCAATTGGACAGATACGACCATAGTGAGATGCATGAACGTCACGCACTTCAAATCCAGCACGGTCACGCGTTAAACCACCGGGCCCAAGAGCAGAAATACGACGTTTGTTCGTCAATTCAGCAAGCGGGTTTTGTTGATCCATAAACTGTGAAAGTTGTGATGAAGAGAAGAACTCTTTTACCATTGCAGTCAAAGGACGTACGTTGGTTAGATTTTTTGGTGTTAAGACTGCCGCATCACTAGAGATGGACATTCTTTCTTTAACAACACGTTCCATACGGCTTAAACCGATTCTGAATTGGTTTTGGATTAATTCACCAACACTACGGACACGTCGGTTACCCAACTGGTCAATATCATCAGCACTACCAATACCATCTAAGAAGTTTAAGAAATATGAGAAAGTAGCATACATATCAGAAGCAACAACAGTTGTTTTGTTTAACAACGGGTCATTACCAACTAATTTAGTTGGCTCTTCAGATGTAATGTCACTGTACACATAGACCTCTTGCATAGCAGCACCAACCAACCATAAAGTTAGAGGGCCTTTTTCAAGTGTTTCCATGAGTAATTTTTCATTTGTTTTATTAATTTTAGGTGGGTTTGAGTTAGGTAAGTAACGTTCAACTAAGAACATCCCACGGGCAGTCATGATGTCTTCTCCACTTGCGTCTTGTAGACGGCCATAAGTGAATAAACGGCTACCATAATTTAGAACAGCATGGGCATTTTCAGTATTAATTTCAACTGCTTTCGCCATGATACCTGTATAAATTTCGATGGTTTCACCTTTTAATGTTTTAAGATCTTCTGCAGTCAATACAGTTCCGCGTTCAAATTCGAATGCGTCAGTATCAATATCAGCAGCTAAAATACGACCCAATAGATCAAATGATTGGTCTACTGTGAAAGTTCTAACTTCAGGAGCCGCGAAAATATTTCTTAAAGGAAACACGTTCATTGAAGTACCTTGTCTTAGAACATCACGTAATGCACTGATGTCATCGCGCTTATCGATCATTGTGCCTTTTTTGAAGACAACTTTACCTTTAGCATCCAATACATCATTTACAAGACGGGTTCCAGCAACACGGTTAAATACTTCTAATTTTTTATGAAGTTTGTAACGGCCTGCTTTGTTTAAATCATAACGACGGGGATCTAAGAACTTAGCGTTCATTAAGTTGATTGCACCATCAGTTGTAGGAATTTCATCGGCACGTTGGTTTTCATACATTGCGCGAAGCGATTCTTCAAACGTAGATGTTTTATCTAATGTTAATGAATCAACAAGTTCGGGATAGTTTCCAAAATAAGCTGTATAGAGTAATGCATATAATCCCAAGAAATCACGATTGTCAGTGTTCACTTCATCGTAATCTTCATAGATTGGAAGGTCCATTGCTTTTAAGAATGTTTTGAATGCGCTTGTTGAAAGTGCATCTTCACCTTCTAAAAGGTCAAGGCTTAATCCAAGTGCTTTAAATAGGATGGTTGAAACGATGGTACGTTTACGATCCACTTTCATATTTAAAACACGACCATTGGCTGCTTTACGATCATCACTCATAAATTCGAGCCATGTCCCTCTTCCAGGAATCAATTCTGCGAAGAAAGTTTCGCGACCAGTTTTGTCGTCTATTTCAGTTTTATAGTACGCTCCAGGGGAACGAACAATTTGAGAAACAATAACACGTTCAGCACCATTGATGATGAAAGTTCCTGTTTCCGTCATTAAAGGGAGGTCGCCTAAGAAGACTTCTTCTTCTTTTTCGATAACCTCTCCAGTTTGTTTATTAATTACTTCAAGTCTCATGATTGCTTTTAACGGTGCAGCATAGTTTGCTTCACGAGTACGGCAGTCATTGACATCATATTTAGGTTCATCAAATGAATAACTGATGAATTTAAGTTTCACATTTTCGTTATAACTTTGAATAGGATAGATTTCATTGAAAACCTCAGTGAGCCCCTCATTCTTAAACCATTCGTAAGCTTGTGTCTGAATTTCAACTAAATTAGGTAGTTCTAGACTCCCACTTACTTTTGAATAGTCACGACGAGTTGCTTTATTACCAAATTTCTTAACAGTATATGTTTGGTTTTTCTCCATTAATGCCATCCTTTCTCTTACATAAAAAAACACGTAAAAAACGCGCATAAATCGATACTTATGCAATTAAACACTTTATCATAAAATTTAGGCTTTGTCAAACTTCTCCGCGCTGTAAATTTGGAATCCTTTATCCTTTTTCAGCAACGTAACGTTGCCAAATAACGACATGATTTTTTTCTCCAAACTCTTCGCACCATGAGATTTACGAATCACAAAATAAATTTTTCCACCAATCAGCAAACTCTCATATGCCTCATCGAAAAGAGAATACATCTTTTCTTTCCCTACCCGAATGGGTGGGTTGGTGATGATAAAATCAAAGTGGCCATCAATGCCATCTTTAATATAATTTTTACCATTCACTTTGTGGCGATCATAATTAATGTTCGCCAAATCCACACTTCTAGAATTCACATCAAATCCACTCATATTCACCTCAAAATATTGAGACAAAATAAGACCAATGACGCCAATACCACAACCCAAATCAGCAACGTTTCCGTGAAGACTTTGTTCCACAAGGACTTTTAATAAAGCCTCAGTTCCGATATCTAGGCCATCTTTAGAAAAGACACCATCATCACTTACAACCGTATATTCAACGCCCAAAAACCGGAAAGCAATATCTCTCCGGTTTTTCATTAGGCTTGATTGGTCTGTAAAATAATGATTCACAGATTCGTTCAATAGATTATTTAACTTCTACTTCTGCGCCAGCTTCAATTAGCTTAGCTTTAAGTTCGTCTGCTTCTGCAGGTTTGATGTTTTCTTTGATAACTGAAGGTGCTTTGTCAACAAGTGCTTTAGCATCCATCATTCCAAGACCTAAGATATCACGTAATGCTTTGATAACTCCAACTTTTGATCCAGCGATTCCTGTTAATGTAACAGTAACTTCTGTAGGGCCTTCGTCTTCTCCTGCGTCAACTGCTGCTGCTGCAACTGGTGCTGATGCACTTACACCGAATTCCTCTTCGATTGCTTTTACTAATTCGTTTAATTCAAGAATTGTCATTTCTTTTAAAGATGCGATCAACTCTTCTGATGTTAATTTAGCCATTTTAATAAAGTCCTCCTATTTTTGATTTATTAAGCTTCTTTTGTTTCTTCTGTAGTTTCTTCAACTACTGCTTCTTCAGCTACTGCTTCAGTTGCTGTTTCTGCTTCGACTGCTACTTCTTCTGTTGTTTCTTCTTTTCCTTCATTTGCTTCACGCTCTAATGCCACTTGGGACACTGCGTATGCGAATGAGCGAATCGGAGATTGGAACATTCCTAACAACATTGAAATCATGCCATCGTGATTTGGTAATGCTGATAATTCAGTAATTTGGTCTTGATTGACATATTTTCCATCAACCACGCCCGCTTTAAGAATTAATGCTTTGTTCTTTTTAGCAAATGTAGCCAAGATACGACTTGGTGCAACTGCGTCTTCCCCAAATGCTACTGCATTAGGTCCAACAAGATCGGTTTTAAGTTCTTCGTATTCTGTACCTTCAACTGCGCGTTGGAACATTGAGTTTTTGTAAACTCTCATTTCAACACCTTCAGCACGTAATTGACGACGAAGTTCTGTCATTTTACCAACACTTAATCCACGATATTGAACTACAACTGTAGAACCTGAATTCTTAACCTTTTCTTGAATCTCTGCAACGACTAATTTCTTATTTTCTAAGATTTCTGTACGCAAAGTATTCACCTCCGTTCTTGTGTGGAATCAAATATAACCAAAATAAAATAAACCCGCTAAAGACGCGAGTTTAAAAGTTTTTTTACTTTAACCTCGGTAACATGATTAAGCCTTTATAAGCCGTTACTGTCTTTGGTATACTGATAACATTAATATTATACCCGTTTTGAGATATAAGTCAATACATATTTCCACACGAATTGAAAAAAAATAAATGAATTATGATTCTTTAATTTTAATCTCCTTAGATTCAATGCGCTTCATCAAATCCAAAATCTTTAATCTAATTGTTTGTGCCGTAAGAAGAAATGCCTCATCCTTTAGGCCACTGGGATCATCCAATCCCCAATCTTCTCTATGAGAACAAGCCATATTTGGACAATCAACATTGCAACCCATCGTAATCACAATATCAACCTCAGGGATATCAGAAATTAATTTTGAACTTTGAGTTTCATTCATAT
>CBDUDQ010000044.1:0-10206 GCA_965365985.1 uncultured Erysipelothrix sp.
AGGTAAAACTTAATTAATATATGTAAAGAAGATTGATTCTTAAAAAATCAGTCTTTTTTTTGTGTATATTGTTTATAATATTTTTTTATAAAAAGATATCTTATAACAAAATGTTCATTTATTTAACTTTTACTAAAATGTAAGGTCTTACATTTGGAAAGAGAACAATTTATCGATACAATAGAGAAAAGATATGCTTGTGTAATGTATATTAGAGGCGTATAATTTATTTATTAGGTAAACCTAACAATGTTGGGTGAATCAATTTAGAAAAGAATATAATTCCATAAGGAGGTTAAAAATGAAAAAAATAGTATTGGTATTCATGACCCTATTTTTAGTCACTGCTTGTTCAACAAAAGTTGACTCAGATAAAATACAGGTTACTTCAACCACAAACATGATCAAAGATTTAGTTGAAGTGGTTGGGGGAAATCGTGTTGAAGTTTATGGCATGATGAAAGCCGGTGTTGACCCTCATGCTTATAAAGCAAGACCCAGTGATGTCAGTGCGATTCAAAATGCTGATATCATCGCATTCAACGGTGTTAACCTAGAAGCTAAATTAGCTGAAGTATTCACTGCACTACCTGAAATGGGATACAAAACAATTAAACTTGAGGATGGCATATCTCCTGAATTCATATTGTTGGATCCAGATTTAGGAGCACCCGACCCACACATTTGGTTTAATGTTGAAATATGGCAAGAGTCTGCTCAATGGGTCGCAAAAAAACTTGGAGAGTATGAACCAGAAAATGCACAATATTTTCAAGATAATGCGGATGCATATGTAATTGAACTGGATGAGTTGATTGTTTATATTCAAACTCGTTTAAAAGAAATTCCAAAAGAAAGACGTGTTTTAGTTACAGCACATGATGCTTTCACTTATTTTGGGGCATATTTCGATATGGAAGTTAAAGCAGTTCAAGGAATTAATTCACAAACAGAAGCTGGCATTGCTGATATCAATAATTTGGCAGATGAAATAGCGGATCGAAAGATAAAAGCAATTTATACGGAATCTTCGATTCCAATTAAAACAATTCAATCCATGGTTGCTGCTGTAAAGAGTCGGGGTTATGACATTGCAATTGGTGGAGAACTTTATTCAGACTCACTTAAAGATCAAACATCTTATATCAATTCATATAAGATTAATGTAGACACAATGGTAGATGGATTAAAATAGGAGAAAAAATATGAGCGAAAATTACGCAATAAAAGTTGAAGACCTCACCGTTACATACGATGTGACACCTGTCCTTTGGGATGTGGACGTTAAATTTAAAGCAGGTCATTTAACAGCGATTGTCGGCCCAAATGGTGCCGGTAAATCAACTTTAATTAAAGCGGTTATGGGCTTGGTTAAACCAATTTCTGGTAAAGTTTCTTTCTCAGGTGAAGGCAAACAAAATATCGCATACGTACCACAAAGTGGTTCAGTTGACTGGGACTTCCCTGCGACAGTAGAAGATATCGTATTGATGGGACGTTATGGCCATATTGGTTGGATCAAACGACCTAAAAAAGAAGATAAATTAATTGCCCAGGAAATGTTAGAAAAAGTTGGCATGTCCGCGTACAGAAACCGTCAAATCTCTCAATTATCTGGGGGACAACAACAACGTGTCTTCTTGGCACGTGCATTAACACAGCAAGCAGACATCTATATATTAGATGAGCCTCTAAAAGGTGTTGACGTTAAAACAGAAGAAATTTTAATGAATCAACTAAAAGCTTTGGGTAAGGCGGGTAAAACAGTGGTTGTAGTTCACCATGACTTGACCAGCATCGAAGGTTACTTTGATGACATCGCATTGGTAAATGTAAAAATGATTGAATATGGTAGTGTAGAAAAAGTGTTTACTCCAGAAAATCTTAAACTCACTTATCACACTGACGTAGGAGGTTTAACTGACCTATGATGAATCTCTTCACAGACTATACATTTCAAATAGTCGCAATCGGAAGTATTGCCCTGGGAATTCTTACGGGTATTACAGGAACTTTTGCGGTATTAAGAAAACAAAGTTTGCTGGGGGACTCAGTTGCTCACTCTTCATTAGCGGGTATCACCTTAGCCTTTATGTTAACAGGCACAAAGAATACTGAAGTACTACTTTTAGGAGCGCTGGTAGCGGGTTTACTGGCAACTTTATTCATTAACATTATCAGTGATAACACTAGAATTGATTTTGGTTCAGCAATGGCCCTAATCATGTCAACTTTCTTTGGATTGGGATTCATTCTTTTATCTCACATTCAAAAATCACCCAGCAATCAACAAGCAGGATTGGAACGATTCTTGTTCGGTCAAGCAGCCACCATTCTTAAAAGGGATGTGGTCTTGGTAGTTGGTGTTCTATTAATCATCATATTCTTGATGACTTTAGTTTGGAAGGAAATTAAACTGTTCTCATTTGACCCAGTTTATGCTCATTCAATTGGATTAAACACTAAATTTCTTAATATTATTCTATCAAGCTTTGTTGTTGCTGGGATAATCATGGGAATCCAGATGGTTGGGGTTGTATTGATGTCAGCCATGATCATTGCGCCTGCGGTAGCAGCAAGACAATGGACCCGTTCATTATCAGGAATGATTTTCTTAGCAGCGTTTATTGGTGCTTTAAGTGGATTGACAGGAACTTATATTTCGGCATCTATTGATCAATTTCCTACTGGACCAGCCATCGTTGTATTTGCCAGTGGACTGGTATTGATTTCAATCTTATTTGCTCCAGGCCGTGGCATCATTTCTAAGAAATTGCGCCAATACAATTCAAAGCAAGACTTTGAAGCCGATATGGCCGTCATCAGCTTATTAGACCATCAATTACAAGACATGAATGCACCTTTTACGAAAGATCATTTAAAAGAAGCATGCATCATTGCACACCATAAAGAAGGGCGTGCATTTGAAAAATTATTCCAAAATCTTAAAAAGAGAAATATCATAGAGAGAATCAACAGCAGTGAAAACTTCCATTTGACTCATCTTGGTATTTTAGAGTTTAAAGAAAACAGAGGTGATAAAAAATGAGTCCACAAATAGAAATTATGATGATTGCCATTGTGGTTGCTGTTTCTTGTTCACTCTTAGGAGTTTTCTTAGTTCTAAAGAAAATGTCTATGATGAGTGATGCCATTACGCATACAATACTTCTTGGTATTGTTATCGCATTCTTTATCACTCATGACATTAACTCACCGCTTCTAATAATTGGTGCTTCAGTTACTGGAGTTGCTACTGTATATTTAATTGAAGCATTACAAAGAACACGACTCCTATCTGAAGAGGCGTCAATTGGAGTTGTATTTCCTTTCTTATTTTCAATCGCAATTATTCTGATTACCCATTATGCAGGATCAGTTCATTTGGATACAGATGCGGTTTTATTGGGAGAATTATCGTTTGCACCATTTGATAGAATGATGGTCTTAGGACTATCATTACCAAAGAGCTTGGTTACAATGTCAGTTGTATTATTAGTCGACTTCCTCTTTGTAACAATTTTCTTTAAAGAATTGAAACTATCAAGTTTTGATTCGCTTTTATCTTCAGTTTTGGGATTTTCTCCAATAATCTTACACTATGCATTAATGGGACTCATATCCGTTACGGCCGTCAGTGCATTTAATGCGGTTGGTTCCATTCTGGTAATTTCCTTTATGGTCGGGCCTCCAATTACAGCCTACTTGCTAACCCATGATTTAAAACGATTGATGTTTATCAGTGCTGGATTTTCAGTGTTCAATGCCATCATGGGTACAGTCATGTCATTTACTATGGATGTCTCTATTTCAGGTAGCATTGCTTTGATGACCGGTCTTTCATTCTTAGTTGTATTCTTAATTGCACCTAACAATGGGTACATTTCTAATAAAATCAGAAGAAAACATCAAAGAAAAGAATTTGCTGAACTGACCGTGTTATTCCATCTTTTTAATCATGAAGATGATGAAGATGAAATATATGAATCAGGAATTGATTCTATTGATGCTCATTTAAACTGGAGCAGAAGTAAAATTGATAAAGTAGTTCAAGCCCTTGAATCTCAAAACCTAATTACCATCGAACAAAAGTTGATTAAATTAACGCCAGTTGGAAGAGAAAAGAGCATTGCCTATTATCATTCTATTTTTGATAGATAATCAAAAGAAGATACAAACAAAAAAAATAAAGCATAAGTCGAAAGATTTATGCTTTTTTGCATAAAAAAAGTGATCTTTTTAAAGATCACATTGATTATAAATTGGTGGAGATGGCGAGAGTCGAACTCGCGTCCAGGAAATGTTCCACATTCAGGTGTCTACAGTTTATTCTGTTTCTAGATAATCAAAGGTCAAGCGACAGACAAACCTTGCTTTGATGGCGCTTTTAATTTTCGTATCAGAGGTCAAGCACGTCTCTAATCTTATCCTTTGTTGGTTTGTTCGATGCTTAAGGCCCAAAGGCTAAAACATTTAAGCGATCGCACTGCAGCTTTTAAAGCGAATTAAGCAGCGAATTGTAAACTGTTATTGTTTCCAGTTATGTTTTTTTGATCGTAAGGTGATCATCCCACTGCAACCTGAATCAAACGATGACCTGTCGAAACCATGACATCCCCGTATATCTATTATATCAAGATTACTGCGTGCTTACAATCAAATGATATGACATTGAAAGTGAATCTAAGAACCCATATGAAAATAAATTGTCTAATTCTTTAAATAATTCGAAAATTTTAACAAAACTCTAACGCGAAAACATACAAATTGTATGTTTTCGCGGTATTTCTGTAATTATGAGCCGACATTTCTTAACAAATATTCTCTGAGTAACTATACTACTTTCATCTAGGGGAGCCCATGATAACATGATTTTTATGACAAAAGGCTGACCTTAAGTCTTAGGGGTCTAAGAAAAAAGGAGGAATTTTATGAAAACAAACAGACTCGCACGAACTTTATTCACGACGCTTGTGTCGCTCTTAATGGTTGTTACATCATTCTCAAGCAACGCAACGCTAATACAAGCCGCACCAGAAGAACCCGCAGCAACACTGACTAAAACCGCAACCCCAGTCCAAGGATTACTCAACACATGGGATATGAAATTACGCGTAGAAGTAAAACCAAAAACTGATACTACCGATGTGGTCTTAGTTATAGACAGATCAGGAAGTATGGGAGAGTTGGTGGGTACAACGCGTAAAACTCGTATGGCATTTGCGAAAGAAGCAGCAAACCAGTTTGTTGACACTACAATGGGACCGGGTGTTAGAATCGCTTTGGTTTCTTATGCAGGCGAAACAACAACCGATAATGTTTTCTATACATCTGCCAATAAAGCAAGTTTAAAAACAAAAATAAATGCTTTATCAGCAAATGAAGGAACCTTTACACAACAAGGTTTAAGAGTGGGTCACACACTATTGGAGACCAGTACAGCAAATCACAAAATTCTCGTACTTCTCTCAGATGGACAACCGACCTATGGATATGTACCAGTTTATCCTTATCCAGCGGATACGGGTTCTAATTACACTGCCATTATAGGGAGCGGTGGAGAAAAAGTTTTAACAGGAAACCAAGAAACGACTTTTACTGCCAGTAATTTTAATTATGGTGCAGCAAGAATCGGTACTGGTATGGTATTTTATTCCGAATTAACTAATGGAACTAATGATATGAGAAATATAAACTTTGCTAAAACAGCAGTTGCTGAGGCAGGAATCGCAAAAGCAAAAGGTCAAACGATCTTCTCTATTGCGCTTGATGCAGGAGCAGTAGGTGAAACATCACTTAAAGGGATTGCTTCTAAGCCAGAGTATTATTTCCAAGATGCGGGAACGAATTTACAAGCCGCATTCACTGCTATAGCACTGCAAATAAAACAACCGATGATTGGTAATATTATAGTAACTGATCCAATGGGAACAGGATTCAGTTTGGTAGCGGGAAGTGTTGTATTGAGTCCAGATGCTTCACATACAGAATCACCAACAGATCAAATCAATTGGAAAATAAACAAATTCCAAACTATAGCAAACGATTCAACAAAAATGTATTCTGAAATGACATATCGGATTACTACCAATGCAGATATTGTTGGTTTGTATGGAAACTCTCAAGTGGGTGATGCACCTGCATTCCCAACCAATGGAACGACAACATTTACTTACACACCAGAAAATGAATCTGCACCGTTATACAAATACAATTTTGTAATTCCAACTGTCACACCAACAATCGTTAGAGTGGACAAAGAAATGGTTAATCCTAAAGGCGAGCTCGTTGTTGATCCCAGCACTGACTTCTTATTTGATATAGCAGGTCAAGGATTCAATGAAGAGAAAAATGGTCAAGTCAGAAATTCGAGAAGCACATACATTTGGAACTTAAATTCTGAAGGGTCCTATAAACTACTTGAAACAGGAGTCGTCGATGGACATATAGATGAGTTTGATGTTACTTATCAAGTAGGGGACAATCTCACTGATACACTCAACTTGGCATATGGAAGTGGCCTCCACTCAATTAAAATAAAGAACGTTCTTAAAGAAATGTCCTTTGTTCCTAGTAAAACAGTGACTGATAGCAATGGAGACGGACTCGCTGAAGCAGGAGAGGTCCTTCATTACACAATATCTGTTCATAATACAGGAAGAAGAATCATCAGAAAACTTAGCATTAAAGATGATTTGGCAGTTCTTAAAGATAACATCAAAGACTTTACAAATGCGACCTATACAATCAATGGTATTTCTAAACCCTTGAGTGAACTGATTGCAGGAATTGAAGTTGAAATTCCAGTCGATGGAACTCTTGATGTGACGTTTGATGTTATTGTAAAAGATGACATTGATGTTAATATTGTCAAAGCTTTAAGCAATATCGCATTAGTTGGTACAGTGCCTGTGGATACAGAAATCACAACAGGTGCACCAAAACTAAACTCAAGTAAAACTGTTCTCGATGAAAATGGAGATGGTAAAGCTGAGGCAGGTGAGTGGTTAAACTATGAAATTAATCTTTCTAATACAGGTACTGTAAAAGCAAACCAAGTTTGGATTCAAGATGATCTCGCTGGATTGCTGCCTTATGTTGACGATATCAGTTTGTTAGTGGTAAATGTCAATGGTCAGGACCGTGCACTGAATGATTTAGTTACCGGATTCTTTGTTGATCTTGGTATCAATGAATCATTAAAACTACAATTTAAGGTTAAAGTTAAAACAGATTTTAATGCTGATGACATCAAGAATTTAATAAATATCGCGACTGTAGGAAAAGATAAACCAACAACAAGCATTCCAACAGGCGCACCAAAAATTGTTTCTACTAAAACAGTAAAAGACGCTAATTTGAATACCTTTGCTGAAGCAGGAGAACGATTAGACTATACCATTACAGTTAAAAACGAAGGCAATGTCTTCGCGAATAACATATTAATAAAAGATGATTTGGCTTTATTAATACCGCACATTGATTCTGTAGTGGGTACCAATATGATGATCAATGGTGTGGTGACCCCAATTGAAGAACTAATGAACGGCGTGAGACGAGATTTCGCTCCTGGGGATACAATTACAATCACATTCAGTGTCATGGTTAAAACGACTCTTAATGTTGAAGTAACCAAGGTCCTTTCAAACCTCGCTACCGTTGGAGATGAAAACCCAGGAACAGAAATCCCTACCGGCGCGCCAAAACTGGGTTCTGACAAAGTGGTTGTGGACGCAAATGACAATGGATTTGCTGAAGCAGGGGAAGTATTAACTTATGAAATTTCATTAACAAACAGCGGTGAAGTAAAAGCATATGATGTCGTCATTAAAGATACATTATCATTGCTCTTGCCCTATATTGATTCAACAATTGATACCAAATTTGTAATGAAAGAGACACTCTATCCATTATCAGAGTTAATCAACGGTATTAAAGTTAATGTTGAAGCAGGTGAAACTATCACCGTGAAGTTTAGTGTTAAAGTAATCTCAACACTCAACACAAAACTAATTAAATCCTTAGCAAACCTCGCTACTGTAGGAGATCAAACTCCAGGAACAGAAATTCCAACCGGAGCACCTGAACTTTACTCAAGTAAAACAGTTGTGGATGCAAGTGGGGATGGCATTGCTGAACCCGGTGAAATGCTCACTTACCAAATAATATTTGGTAACAGGGGTAATGTAGCATCTGAAATCATGACCATACAAGATACACTTTCAAATTTAATAGGACACGTTGATTTAAATGGTGTCACATACGATATGGGAGATGGTATCCCAAGGGACATTCAAAACTTAATTACAGGATTCGAAATGGCATTGGGTCCTAATGATCATCGATTCATTAAGTTTACTGTAAAAGTAAATGATAATCTTGATGTTGATGTCATTAAAACTCTAAGTAACCTTGCCACTATTGGAAAGCAAACGCCAGGAACAGAAATCCCTACGGGCGCTCCTAAGTTGGCTGCTGAGAAAACAGTCAGTGACGCCAGCAACGACAATCACGCAGAAGCAGGCGAAGCACTTACCTACACAATTACAGTAAGCAACAGCGGTACAGTCATTAAGAAAGATCTTTTAATTCAAGATACCTTAAGTGATTTACTACCCTATGTTGATGATATAAGTTTGGTAAGATTCAAAATGGGTGAACAAACCCATCCCCTTCAAAAATTGATAGATGGATTCAAAATTGATTTGATGGCAAATGAAATTGCCACATTGACCTTCACAGTGAATGTTAAAAAAGACTTGGACACAAAAGAAATTAAAGTTTTAAAGAATATTGCAACTGTGGGAGAAGATAAACCAGAAACGGAAATTCCTACAGGAGCTCCAAAACTGAGCGCTACTAAAAATGTGGTAGATGAAAGTAAAGATGGATTCGCAGAAGCAAACGAAAAACTGACTTACACAATCACCATTAAAAATGAAGGCAATGTAACTAAGAAAAATCTATTAGTAAAAGATAATTTATCTAAGTTACTCCCTTATATTAAAGAAATTGACTCAGTTAAGTTTATGATGGACTCACAAAAGTATCCACTTCAAAAACTAATTGATGGATTTAACATCGATATAGAAAAAGACAAAACCATTACCATCACATTTATTGTTGAAGTAATGGATAACCTGGATACAAACACAATCAAGACACTCAGTAACTTAGTGACTGTTGGAGACTTAACACCTGAAGCAGAAATTCCAACAGGATCACCAAAGATGAGCTCAGATAAAGTGCTTGTTGATGAAAACCAAAACGGATTCGCAGAAGCAGGGGAAAAACTTTTCTACGAAGTCTGGGTGACAAACTCAGGAAACGTTAAAAAAGAAATACTGATTAAAGATGATTTGAAAGATTTAATGGCATACATCGATTCGCCCATTGCAGAAACATTTACCTTAAATGGCATTGCCTACCCAATGGCAGAGTTGATTGCTGGTAAGCTTGTAGTAATTGACGCAGGCACCACTTCAAGAATTCGTTTCAGTGTCAGAGTAAAAGCTGACATGAAAGTGAAAGACATTCAAATATTAAGAAACATCGCCATCGTTGGAGATGATACTCCGGAAGTAGAAATTCCAACTGGAGAACCAAAAGTATTTTCAAGTAAATCTGTAATGGATGAGTCTGGCGATGGCATCGCTGAAGCTGGAGAAATCCTCACCTATACAATCTTATTTGGTAATGATGGTACAGTAGCGAGTGAAATCTTGATGGTTCAAGATACAATGGCAGAAATGCAAAACTATGTTGACCTCTCAAATGCCATTGTCTTAATGGATGGCACGACAACATTCAATATCACCGATTTGATGAGTGGTATGAACATGGTCCTTGGAGCCAACGAACATCACCAAATATCATTCAATGTCCGGGTGAAAGATGATTTAGATGTCAAAGAGATTCTTAAGTTAACTAACATCGCACTCTTGGGAGAAGATACGCCAGAAATAGAAATCCCTACGGGAGCCCCAGTCTTGAGTTCAAATAAAACAGTGCTAGACCAAAGTGGAAACCAATTCGCAGAGGCAGGAGAACAATTAACCTACACAATCACATTTAAGAATAGTGGTAATGTCACTAAAAAAGATCTCTTAATTCAAGATACACTGTCTGACTTATTGCCTCATATTAAAGACATCACAAACGTAAACTTTAGCATGGACGCTGAAACTTACCCACTTCAAAAATTGG
>CBDUDQ010000045.1:0-10181 GCA_965365985.1 uncultured Erysipelothrix sp.
GTAAGGAAAACGATTTCCGTATATTCCAAAAGGAGGAAATACAAAATGGTAAAGAAATTAATTAATCTTTCACTCATAGTTTTACTTGCAATGTCACTGGTGGCTTGTTCAGGTAAAAAAGATGAAGAAGTAGTCCCAGAAGGACCAGTAGTACTGAAAGTTTGGGGTGCTCAAGACGATCAAGCATTCCTAAAAGAACGCGTTGAGGCATTTAAAGCCACACAACCTAAAGTTGAGTGGGATATTACATTGGGTGTTGTTGGAGAGCCAGATGCATTTGATCAAGTATCACTTGATTTAGATACAGCAGCTGATGTCTTCGCATTCCCTAATGACCAATTGTTTCCATTAATCGAAGTTGGCGCATTATATGAGGTGACTCGTAATAAAGAGGCAATCGTAGATATGAACGCGGCTGGATCAATTGACTCTGCAAGTGATGGCGATAAACTATATGCTTATCCAATGACAGCAGATAACGGATACTTTATGTATTATGATAAATCAGTCTTCACAGAAGACGATGTTAAATCACTAGACAAAATGATGGCTGTCGCAAACGAAAAAAATAAAAAAGTCTTCATGGATGTTTCTAATGGTTGGTATATTGCTTCATTCTTCTTGGGTGCTGGTGGCACACTAGACATGAAAGATGGCAAACAAGTCACAGACTTCAATAACGAGACTGGTGTAAAAGTCGGAGAATACATCCGTAAATTTACTTCAGACCCTGCATTTGAAACTGGAGACGGTACAATTCTTCAAGCTGGAATGGGTAGTACAATCGCTGCGGGTGTCTCAGGAACTTGGGATGCTGATGCAATGAAAGACAAATTGGGTGACAACTATGCCGCTACAAAATTACCTACAATTAGCTTAGATGGTAAAGATACACAATTAGCAAGTTTCGGTGGATACAAATTGATGGGTGTTAAACGTAATACAAAACATCCGATTCAAGCAATGGATCTTGCTGAATTCTTAACTAACGAAGAAACACAAATCAAACGTTTTGAAGCAAGAGGATTCGGACCTTCAAACAATAAAGCAGCAGAATCAGATGTAGTTATGGCAAACGTTGCATTAGCAGCACTTGCAGAACAAGCTGAATTTGCAGTCAGTCAAAAAAATGTTGGAGATTCATACTGGAGTCCTGCAGAGGCATTCGGTACTGAAATGGAAAACAAGAGCACTGAAGACATGAAGTCTCTACTAGACAAGATGGTCACACAAATACAAGAATCGATTACAGAATAATCATTCAAGTAATTTGAAAAGGAGAGCAAATAAAATTGCTCTCCTTTATTATTTTAGAAACCCAAGGAGTTTAACATGAAAGATAAAAAAGAAATCAAAGAAATCAAATTCAGTGATAAAAAGAAGATTGAAGAAAAACATAATATTTTTCAATCATTTTATGAAGGAGACAAAATTACCAAACTATCCTTTTTAGTGATGGGTGCTGGATCTTTCTTAAGAAAACAAACAATAAAGGGATTTTTATATTTGGGTGCTCAGATCGCTTACATCTACTATTTCATTACAGTAGGTTGGGCTCAAATACTGGGTGTAATGAGTTTGGGAATCCGCGAAGAAGGTGAATATTTTAACGATAAGTTAGGAATATACATCTATGATCAAGGGGACAACTCAATGCTCTTCTTGTTATTTGGGGTGCTGGGTATATTAATGCTCGTTGGATTCATTCTTCTATATCGCATGTCAGTGAAGACATCGATTGAAAATGAGAGAACATTAAAACTAGGAAAAAAACTAAAAACATTTAGAGAAGAAATGAAAGAATATCTCAATGAGAAATTTCATATTGCGATATTGTCCATTCCAACCATTCTTACTTTTGCATTTACAATATTGCCCTTGTTCTTTATGATCTTGATTGCGTTTACGAACTTTGATAAGAACCATCAGCCTCCAGGCAGTTTATTCACTTGGGTTGGACTGAAAAACTTTAAGAGTATCTTATTCGCGAATCCAATCATATCAACCACATTCTTTGGTTTATTACAGTGGACATTCATATGGGCAATCCTGGCAACATCATTAAACTATATCCTAGGGATGATGCTTGCGATGCTGATCAATAAACAAGGGGTTAAGTTTAAAAAGTTGTGGCGAACCATGTTTGTCATTTCTATTGCGGTACCACAATTCGTTACATTGCTCTTAATGGCCCAACTCCTTCATGTTCAAGGACCGGTCAACGCACTATTAAAAGAGTGGGGATGGATCAGTGAATCCATTAAATTCTTAGAAGATGGAAAATTGGCAAAAATATCTGTCATCATGGTTAACTTGTGGGTCGGAATCCCGTTTACCATGTTAATCACTTCTGGTATCTTAATGAACATTCCAAAAGATATGTATGAAAGTGCGAAAATAGATGGGGCAGGACCGGTAACTCAGTTCTTTAAAATTACTTTACCCTATATGCTCGCAGTAACAACACCGTATCTTATCACGCAGTTTATTGGAAACATCAATAACTTCAACGTTATATTCTTGTTAACGGGGGGTGGGCCTTTATCCAGTAATTATTTCCAAGCTGGGGAAACCGATCTCTTGGTCACTTGGCTTTATAAATTAACATTAAATGAAAAGAACTATGCGCTTGCTTCTACAGTTGGGATTGTTATCTTTATCATCTCAGCAACACTCAGTTTAGTGGTGTTTAGAAGAGCAACGGCAGACGGAAAGGAAGGTGAATTTCAATGATAAAAAGCATGAAAACAAAAGCAAAAATCACCAATGGTTTTGCTCATGTATTCTTAAGTGTTATATCAATCATTTGGGTTCTCCCGATTGTGTGGCTTGTCTTAACTTCATTTAGAGGTGAACCGGGCGCATTTACAAGTTATGTTATTCCTAAAACATGGACTTTAAGCAACTATACGCGCTTATTTACAGAAACAGATTTATTCAACTATCCAAGATGGTTTATGAATACCTTGTTTGTTGCTGTGGTGACTTGTGCTTTATCGACCATTATGGTCTTATCGACTTCTTATGCTTTTTCAAGACTCAGATTCAAATTTAGAAAACCAATGATGAACATCATCTTGGTATTGGGTATGTTCCCAGGCTTCATGTCTATGATTGCCATTTACCACTTACTTAAAACGGTGGGACTCAGCCAATCATTGTGGGCACTGATTCTTGTTTATTCAGGTGGCGCATCCATGGGTTACTATATTTCTAAAGGGTTTTTTGATACGATTCCAAAGGCAATTGATGAGTCCGCTTTAATTGATGGCGCAACCAGAAATGATATTTTTTGGAAGATCACATTGCCATTATCAAAACCAATTGTTGTTTATACAATATTAACCTCATTCCTGGCACCTTGGGTAGACTTTATCTTTGTTTCCATCATCATGAGGGACTCATATAATAACTACACGGTCGCATTGGGATTATTTGAAATGTTAAAACGTGAAAACATATATAAATATTTTACACAGTTCGCAGCGGGTGCGGTAATCATTGCGGTTCCGATTACAATCCTATTTGTATTCATGCAAAAATATTATGTATCAGGTGTTACCGGTGGTTCGGTTAAAGGATGATGAGGAAAAGTTTGTTAAAGAAAAGTTTATTGGTTTTTCTCTTACTTCTTACTGCTTGTAGTTCTAAAAAAAAACCTGAATATGTAAAACCGGAAGTCAATTCTGTTTATTATGAAATCTATGTTGGTTCATTTTATGACAGTGATGGCGATGGTAAAGGGGATTTAAAAGGGGTTATGGAAAAACTGGATTACATTCAGAAAGACCTTGGAGCGAGTGGCATCTGGTTGATGCCGATCAATCCATCTCCGACTTACCATAAGTATGATGTCATTGATTATAAGGACATTGATCCTGATTATGGCACGATGGAAGATTTTGATGCATTAGTAAAAGAAATGAATGATAGAGATATGGATTTAATTCTTGATTTGGTATTAAACCATACGTCTTCAGAACATCCCTGGTTTTTAAAAGCTAAGGAAGAAATGAAGAATGATGCTTGTACTTTGTATTGTGAGTATTATAATTTCAGCGATCAAAATCTAGCACATTATGAAAAGATTCAAGATGGTTTGTATTATGAAGCTGAATTTTGGTCTGGTATGCCCGATTTGAATTTGGACAGTGAATACGTTCGAGATCATATTAAGGACATCACTAAATTCTGGCTTGATAAGGGTATTAAAGGCTTCAGATTAGACGCAACTACGCACTTCTATGCAGATGATACCCAAAAGAACATTGAGTTCTTGGATTGGTTTGGTAAACTTGCCAAGTCATTCAATCCTGATGTGTATATTGTGGGTGAAGCCTGGAAAGACATTAACATCATTCAACCGATGTATGCTTCTGGCATCAGTTTCTTTAATTTCTCACTGGCCCAAAATAATGGTCGCTTGGTAAAAGACATTAATAAAGGCAATGGGACTCATTTAGCCATGTTTATGGAGAGTTACCAGAATACAATTGAGGAATACCAACCGGATGCCATTGATTCGATTTTCTTTTCTAATCATGACAATGGTCGCAGTGCGTCTTATTTTGCAGGTCAATTAGAAAAACAAAAGCTGGCATCAAGTGTTTACTTACTCTTACCTGGCAATGTCTTCGTCTACTATGGTGAAGAAATTGGCATGATTGGCAGTGGTAAAGATGAGAACAAGCGTTTGCCCATGTTATGGGGAGATGAAAAAGGAAAGACCACAAAACCAAGTGGGGCTGATTATGCCATTGAAATGGAAATGAATGTTAAAGATGAAATGAATAATAAAGATTCTTTATTCAACCATTACCAAAAAGTAATAGGCATTCGAAATCAATATCCAGAAATTTCACGTTCAAATGGAAAGACCATTGATTTGGGTGATCCTGCTTTATTTGCGATGATGTTTGATGAAGTCATGGTGGTTCATAACTTCAGTGATGAGGCAAAAGAATTTGAAGGGAATTACGAAATTATAAATAATGAATTGGGTGGTAAAGCCACCAAGGAAAAAATTTTACTAGAGGGCTTTGCTTCTGTTATAATCAAAGCTAAGTAATAAAGGGGTGATTTGATGGTCAGCATGAGTGATGTCGCTAAAAAAGCGGGCGTTGGCGTTTCTACAGTGTCTAAAGTAATTAACAACTATAAGAACATTTCAAATGAAACGCGTAAAAGAGTAATGGATGCGGTTGAGGAATTGAATTATGTTCCGAATGCAGTCGCAAGTGCTTTATCATCAAAGAGTTCTCGACGGGTTGCTTTGGTTGTTTTCATCAACAACCAAAGACAAGCCATCGATGAGATCAACATGCAGTATTTATTTGGGGCAGTGAATCAAGCAAAACTCAAAAAATTGGAAGTCTTAACTGTATTTTCTACAGACCTGGATGGCATGAACAGTTTAGAAATTAAGCAGCACTTTGCGAGTTTAAGAATTCAAGCGATCATCCTTTATGGTTTGTCTAAAGAAAATATACAGTTTCATGAAATCATTGAAGAGGATGTCTATCCTTGTGTGGTTGTTGATGCGCCATTAATTGGGCCAAAAACTTCGTATGTTACGATCAATCACAGACAAGCTCAAAAAGATATGATTGAACATATGTACAATTTGCACAGCCCAAAGAAAATTCTTTATCTTGCAGGGCGCCGTGATGGCTATGTTACTGACTTCAGACTACAAGGTGCTGTTGATGCATGTTTGGCACTCAATATCGAGATGGATGCGCAATACGCAAATTTCTCTGAAAAAGAGGCCATAGCGAAAACAAAGCAATTTGCTAAAAGCTGTGATATTATTGTATGTGCCAGTGACTTGATGGCCATTGGTGCCGTATCTGCTTTAAATGAAATGGGAATATTCAAACCGGTATGCGGATATGATGGCATTACCTTGCTTGGGTACATCGATTATAGAATCGAAACTGTAAAACAAGATTTCTATGATATTTCTATTAAAGCCATTGATGCGGTCATTAAACTATTAAATGGTGAAAAAGGTTCCGGTGTGGTTGTGGGTCATCAAATCATGACCATCGGATATGAAGACGTCATTATGTAATGGCGCTTTCTCTTTTTTTCAAACTTATGTAAAACGTTTTCCTAGGAGGATAAAATATGTTAGATAAAAAATTAGATATTAAAAATATGACTACTGAGAATTTATACTCAGAAGTCCTGAATATGATTGAAGAAAAAATCACAGATGTTGAGGTGGTTTCGGGTGATCGTACTGTTTATTATATGTCGGCTGAGTTTTTAATTGGAAAGTTATTATCAAATAACTTAATGAACTTAGGCATCTATGATGAACTCAAAGCAGAACTTGAATCTCATGGTAGAAGCATTCACGAACTCGAAGAATTTGAACCAGAACCAGCACTCGGTAATGGTGGCTTGGGTCGTTTAGCAGCTTGTTTCATGGATTCGATTGCGACATTGGGAATCAATGGACAAGGTTTGGGATTGGTTTATCATTATGGCTTATTCAAGCAAGTATTTGAAAACAACTTACAACATGAAACCAAAGATGTTTGGTTAAATAAACCATCATGGTTAAGAAAAACAGATTTCACTCATGATTTAAAATTAGGTGATGTATCCGTTAAGGCCCGTATGTATGAAATTGATGTATTGGGTTATAGAGGCAAGAAAAGCATGCTTCGTTTATTTGACTTGGAGTCAATTGATGAAACAGTCATCACTGAAGGCATCAGTTTTGATCAAACAGCTTTAGGAAAGAACTTAACTTTGTTCCTGTATCCAGATGATTCAACTGAAGCGGGACTTCGTTTGCGTTTCGCACAACAATATTTCATGGTTAGCGGTGGTTTATCATGGGTTTTAGAAAATGATAAAGGGCCTTTAGAAACAATCTATGAGCGTGTTGTCATTCAAATTAACGATACCCATCCTTCATTGGCAATCTTATTGCTCATGAAAGCATTGTTAAAAGATGGTATCGAATTTGAAAAAGCAATTTCAATTGTTGAAAAAACATTTGCTTATACCAATCATACAATCTTAGCTGAGGCTTTAGAAAAATGGCCAATGCACTATTTTGAAGTGATTGACGAAAGCTTAATTCCAATCCTTAAAAAGATGAATGACGTTGTCTTATCACGTTCTAAAGATGAGCATGTGGTTTTAATTGACGATAAGAATATTGTTCACATGGCTTCTTTGGCAATCCATTTCTCATATTCAACCAATGGTGTTGCGGCATTGCACACTGAAATTCTTAAGAACTCAGAACTCAAAGCGTTCAATGAATTATATCCAACTAAATTTAATAACAAAACTAACGGGATCACATTCCGCAGATGGCTTGCGTTCTCTAACAGAGAACTGACAGCTTACCTAAAAGAGCTTATTGGTGATGATTTCATGGATGACGCAACTCAATTAGAGAAACTTCTTGAGTTCAAAGATGATAAGAAAGTACTCACAAAATTAAATTCTATTAAAGACAATAATAAACTCAGATTAAAAGAATATTTAAAAGAAGAACAAGGATTCGAAATTGATGAGAATTCAATCTTCGACATCCAAATTAAACGCCTTCACGAATACAAGCGCCAACAAATGAACATGCTTTATGTCATTCATAAATATTTAGAAATTAAAGCAGGGATCATTCCTTCAAGACCATTAACAGTCTTCTTTGGTTCTAAAGCAGCGCCAGCATATGTGATCGCTAAAGATATCATTCATGCTCTATTGGCCATGTCAGAAATCATTGATAATGACGAAGTGGTCTCACAACACTTAAAAATTGTATTTGTTGAAAATTACAATGTTACTAAAGCTGAATACTTAATTCCAGCATGTGATATTTCAGAACAAATCTCATTGGCAAGTAAAGAGGCCAGTGGTACAGGAAACATGAAACTCATGTTAAATGGTGCCTTGACTCTTGGAACAATGGATGGTGCGAACGTTGAAATCGCACAACACGTGGGTGAAGAAAACATCTTCATCTTTGGTGAAAGTTCAGATGTTGTTATTGAACATTACGCTAAAGGGGACTACGTCTCAAGAGATTACTATGAAAACTCAACAATCATTAAAGCATCCGTCGATTTCCTAATCAGTGACACGATGTTAAAAGTAGGTCATAAAGATCACTTAGAACGTTTATATAATGAACTTTTAAATAAAGACTGGTTTATGACTTTACTCGACTTGGAAGATTACATTAAAGTTAAAGAAGAAATGATCACAGCTTACGAAGATCGTATGGCGTGGTCAAAAATGACACTCATTAATATTGCTAAAGCAGGTTTCTTCTCTAGTGACCGTACAATTGCTGATTATGAAAGAGAGATTTGGAGGACTCAACGATGACAAAACAAAGACGTGCTGGCGTATTAATGCCTATATTCAGCCTTCCAGGAACAATTGGAATTGGTGATTTTGGCATGTCTGCGTACGATTTCGTTGATTCTTTGAAATCAAGTGGTTCTACTCTATGGCAAATATTACCACTGAATCCAGTGGGTTACGGTAATTCACCTTATCAAACCTATTCAGCATTTGCTGGTGATGAAATTTATATTTCAATAGAAAATCTATATAAAAGCATGGATTTAAAGCTGGACTTAGAATTTGTGATCAATCGATCTGTTGACTATGATCAAGTTAGAAGTGTTAAACAAACTTATTTAAAACAAGCTTTTGATTTTTTTAAAAAAGATGAAGCTTATGAAGTTTTTGTAAGAGACGCATTTTGGTTAGAAGAATATGTCCAATTCATCACCATGAAAAAAAATAATGGGTTGAATTCTTGGTTGGATTGGGACTTGTTTGAAACCACAGAACACGATTTAGAGTATGAACGCTTTATTCAATACATATTTTATATTCAGTGGATGAAGTTAAAAACTTACGCCAATAAAAACGATGTGCTTGTTGTGGGAGATATTCCAATTTATTTGGGACATGACTCAGCAGAAGTATATTTCCACAGAGACCAATTTTACTTAGATAAAAAAGGCAAACCAACGGTAGTGGCTGGAGTGCCTGCAGACTTCTTCTCTCTTGAAGGACAACTGTGGGGTAACCCGCTTTATCGATGGGATGCCATGAAGACAGATGGATATCAATTTTGGGTAGACCGTTTAAAATGGAATCAAAAATTATTTGATGTGATCAGAATTGACCACTTCCGGGCTTTTGATACTTATTGGGAAATTCCTGGTGACGCCATCAGTGCTACGGAAGGTGTATGGAAGATTGGTCCTAGAAATGATTTCTTTGATGCCATGTACAAAGCGATGCCTGATTTGAACCTTGTCGTAGAGGACTTGGGTGATTTGCGTCCTGAAGTACTTGAACTGAGAGATGATTATGATTTAATGGGGATGAAAATAATTCAATTCTCACTAAACTCTTGGGAAATCATTAAAGATGAAGCATTAGAGTGTAATCTCCTAGCCTACACTGGAACGCATGATAACGAAACAGTCCAAGGAATGTTGATGGGGATGACTCGTAACCAACGCTACAGACTCAAAAAGAATCTAGAACGCATGGGCATGAGTGATAAGAAGTTATATCAAAAGATTAACCATTATACTTTATCATTACCTTGTAATTGGGCGATCATTCCAAGTCAAGATTTAATGGGCTTGGATAACAGCGCAAGAATCAATACCCCTGCAACAATCGGTTCTCCTAACTGGGAATGGAAAGTGGATTCAATGAACTCACTTTATCGTCCAATGAGAGAATTCAAAAAAATGATCACAGAAACAGAACGCTTGGGTGATATTACAAGAATTCAACAGAAAACAATAAAGAAAACGAAAATAGATGAATCCTCAACGGTTGATAAAGAAGCAGTTGAAAAAAAGATTTAAAAAAGAGTCAGCTCAATCGAGCTGACTCTTTACTTATAATACCTTACTGAAGAATTCTTTGGTTCTGGGACTTTGTGGGTGATTGAATACCTGATCAGGAGTTCCTGATTCTTCGATTAAACCTGCATCCATAAATAGGACTCGGTCCGAAATTTCTTTTGCGAAGTTCATCTCGTGTGTGACGATGACAATGGTCATGCCTGAGTCAACGAGTTGTTGGATGACATCCAATACGTCTTTAACCATTTCTGGGTCAAGGGCGGACGTTGGTTCATCAAATAACATCATCTCTGGCTTCATTGCCATTGC
>CBDUDQ010000046.1:0-10174 GCA_965365985.1 uncultured Erysipelothrix sp.
CTCATTTTCTGTTACAATAGCTAAAAAGGAGATAAGTCATGACAAAGGAAGACAGACAAAATTACATACTGAATCAACTTGAAGAAAATGATGATGCCATCAGCGCAAATGAGTTCGCAAAGAGACTTAAGGTCTCAAGACAAGTCATCGTGGGGGATGTCGCTTTGCTCAGAGCCAGCGGCAACGAAGTGATAGCAACTGGAAAAGGATATATTTTAGCAAAATATAAAAATACTGCTACACTGGCTGTGGTTCACACCCCACAGGAAACCAAAAAAGAATTAGAACTTTTCGTTAAACATAATATATGGGTCATTGATGTGATTGTAAGCCATCCTCTTTATGGTGAACTAAAAGGACAAGTTAACGTGAAGACCCTGGATGATATTGAATCTTTCTTATCTTCAGAACCCGCTTTATTGTCCATATTAACTGATGGCATTCATCTTCACACTGTTTCTTATGAAAGCGTGGAGGATCTAAATTCATTAAAAGATGCCTTAGACAGCCATGGTTTTCTTCTAAAACCATAAGTTGTCTTGACACCTTCTTAGCGCTACCCTATAATAACCCTAGGTGTCATGACACCCGGGGAGAAAAAATATGAAAACTACTAAAAATATTACGATTTCAGCAATATTGATTGGTCTTGGAATCATCATTCCGATGTTTATGCCGATCAAAATATTTATACCACCAGCAACGTCTTTCACACTGGCAAGTCATGTCCCTGTGATGATTGCAATGTTCATCAGTCCTGCTGTGGCTGTGGCTGTTGTATTTGGTACCGCTTGGGGATTCTTCTTAACCTTTGGTCCTGTAGTGGCATTACGTGCGCTATCACATGTTGTATTTGCAGTAATGGGTTCAATCATCATTAAAAAAAGATTGATGAAAATTGACTTTAAATTCAACTTGTTAATTGGTGTGGTCCATGCTTTTTTTGAAACTGTTGTTGTTTACCTATATTTATTTCAAAGAGAAGGCAATCCAAGTAATTTCTTAATGATTACTTTCTTAACCATTGGTCTTGGGGGAATGGCACACTCTATCGTTGATTTCTTCTTAAGCCAAGTAGTTGTGAAACGACTTAAGATTAAAGCCTAAATATGGTAGAATAGACTTAGCCTAAAGGGAGGTTCTTATGAAACCATTATTCATTCAGTACGAGAAATGTTCTACATGTAAGAAAGCAGTTCAGTTCATGGAAGAAAATAACATTGATTATATCAACCGTGATATTATGGAAGACAACCCAAGCAAAGAAGAATTATCAAAATGGATTCGTTCTTCTGGTTTACCCATCAAACGTTTTTTTAACAGTTCAGGTATTGTTTATCGAGAAATGAATTTAAAAGATAAGCTTAAAACCATGACTGATGATGAGGCACTGGATCTACTTGCTTCAACAGGTAAATTAATCAGACGTCCATTGATGGTATCTGATAAAGGGATTTTTGTTGGATTTCATGAAGAAATGTATGCGGAACTGAAAGCGTGATTGTTTTACTCTCACCTACTAAAACACAAAAAGAAACCAAAGTTGGCCTTGAACTCTCAAAGCCAACTTTTTATGACGAAAGTCAAAGTCTTGTTGATGTTTTAAAAAAGTTTAATCTTGAAGAATTTAAAATTAATATGAATCTATCTGATGCTCTTGCCAGTAAGACACTTGAAATGTATCAATCTTTCGATGAGAAAAACCGTGCCATAGATACCTACCAAGGGGCCGTATTTAAAGCCCTCAATGCAAAAGATTTAGACCAGACTTATCTCAATGATCATTTATATATATTTTCTGCCTTATATGGCATACTGAAGCCCGATGATAAAATATCCTTATATCGATTGGATTACTTAAGCAAGTTGGATTTTAACTTATATGATTTTTGGACAGAAAAGATTTCATATCATTTAAATAGTATAAATAAAACATTAATCAATTTAGCTTCTTTGGAGTTTTCAAAGACTTTAAATCAAGACATGCTTAACAATAAAATTATAACCATTGATTTTAAAGAACAAGTTGGTGATAAATATGTTTCTAAGAGTACTTATGCTAAAACGGCCAGAGGTACCATGGCATATTTAATCTTAAAAAATAAAATTAAGGAACCGCAACTCATTAAAGAGATTGAATTTGATGATTATCAATACAATGAAGAACTCTCCACAAAGACCCATTACATCTTTAGCCGTTGAAATACAAAAGAACCATCCGAGGATGGTTCTTTTTATATATTTTTTTAGAATTATTTGTCGATTACGACTTTGATTCCAGGGCCCATTGTAGATGTGATAACAAGGTTCTTGATATAAGATCCTTTTACAACTGCTGGACGTGCTTTAACGATTGTATCGTTAAGAGCTTTAAAGTTTTCAATCAAAGCTTCATCAGAGAATGATAATTTACCAATGATAGTGTTAACATTTGATTCTTTGTCAACACGGTACTCGATTTTACCTTTTTTGATTTCTTCAACTGCTTTAGTAACATCTGGTGTTACAGTTCCAGTTTTAGGGTTAGGCATTAAACCTTTAGGTCCAAGAACGCGTCCCAGTTTCCCAAGTTCACCCATCATATCAGGTGTTGCTACGATGACATCAAAATCAAACCATCCGTTGGCAACATCTTCAAGTAATTCTTTTCCACCAGCATAGTCTGCACCAGCTGCTTTAGCTTCTTCAACTTTAGCACCTTGTGTAATAACCAATACTTTTTGTGAACGGCCTGTACCATTAGGTAAAACCATTGCACCACGGATTTGTTGGTCCGCATGACGTGGATCAACATTCAAGTTATATGAGATTTCAACTGTTGGGTCAAATTTCACAAAACTTGTTTCTTTTACTAATTTGATAGCTTCTTCAATTGTGTATGTTTTCTCGCGATCAACTAATTCAGAAACTTTTTTATAATTTTTTGTATATTTAGCCATCTGATTAGTCCTCCATTCCTTCAATAACAATACCCATATTACGAGCAGTACCCGCTACAATTTTCATTGCGCTTTCGATATCATTCGCGTTTAAATCAGGTAATTTGTATTCTGCAATTTCCTTCAATTGATCAACAGTAATAGAACCTGCTTTTGATGTTGATGGTGTTGCTGAACCTGCTTTGACTCCTGCAGTTTTCTTTAAAAGAATTGCGGCTGGAGTAGTTTTCAATACGAAATCAAATGATTTGTCATCGTATACTGAAATTTCTACTGGAACTATATCTCCGGTACGCTCTCTACTGGCATCATTAAATGCAGTACAGAATTGCGGCATATTAATACCAACACCTGCTAATGCAGGACCTGGTCTTGCGCCCCCTGCTGGGAACTGTAATTTTACAACTCTTGATACTCTTTTACTCACACGACATCCTCCTTGTTTGTTTGTCCGTCTGTGATGTGGTCAACGGATGTTAGTACATCCTTCCACAAAACAAAAACCCCTATTAGGGCTTTATAATAATACACCCTGTAGGAGTTCTTGTCAAGAAGCATAATTTTGAGGAAACGGCCGTTAATCGACTTGGTAAAGACCCATATCATCCAAAGTATATTTTAAACCTTTTTCTGGCTTCCAAAATCTCATGACCATGATGGCTTGTCTGATAGAAATATAATCTTTTTGAACTAACTTTTGAACATCTTTGATCATATTTTGCACTTCTAAATCTTCTTTTTCACCATAGTAATAATTATTCCACTGACTTTTTGTAGTATAAACCATCTCGATGCTGAAATGACTTACAATCGTCGCAATTTTTGATCTGTCTGCAGTAATGGGTGCCAAGAGGATCAACATGTCACCACAGACACAAAATGGTAAAACTTGAAGTTCTAAACACTCTTCTCGAGTGAAGATGCCATAATCTAAACCTTGCATATAATTACCAAGGCTTCTATTCAGGAATTGTTGTCGTTCCGTAGAACAAATTGCTTCCATTAAATCAAGCTCAGGAATGTGATAGTCTCTGATGAGAATATCACGCAAACGAACTTTGTTTTGTTTTGCTCTAAACAAAGCAAATTTCAGGTTTCTGGCAGAAATCAAATCTCTGTCCAATAGCATGTCCCCCAAAGTACGTCTGGTTCTTTCAAGATAGGCTTCATCCATAAATTCATGATCGGTTTTACTCCAAGAAATTTTACTTTTACTTTGTTTTTGTTTAATACCAATTAAATGATTTCTCCATGCCCGTGCGGTCGCATGAAAGTTAATGAGGTTCCCTAATACCATTCTCAACGGAATCAGTGGCGGTAGATAGGTAGCGAAAAACGCACTTTTCCTACCATAAATCGCTTTCACAGAAAAATATCTCAATGTGAGTCTGTGAATCATCATGGCTGTTAGAAACATCATGAGATACCATGATAAGCTTTGGTATCGATACATTACCGGAATATCAAAAAATAAACTAACTATGAAATAAGCAAAGATAAAATATCCTGGTAAAGCAAATAAGTTTGATATCTTTGATTTCCAGTCTTTATAAAAAGTGTATTTAGAAAACTTACTGATATCTTTAAATTTGAATACTTCTCTTAATTTAAATGATTGCATTGTGATACCGTGAATCCATCGCGTCTTTTGTTTTACAGCCGCTTTATAGGAGTTTGGGAACATGCTTCTTGTCGCGATATATTCTGTGATTATTTTATTATCATGACTCACTCTCGCAACTTTTTCTAAAGGATAATAAAGTCTGATTCCTTTTCGCTTGAGCTGCATTGATAACATATAGTCTTCGGTTAAACTTCCCATTGGAAACACTTCACCATCTGGGAATAAATCCAAAACATCTCTTCTTATGGCAAAACCGGTCCCTGCTGAAGGCACAAAAGCATTCATTGTATTTCTTATGACCATGGTTCTTTGGTGATTCTCAGCAAACTCATCGGCATACGTACCCGATACCATCGTCGTAAAGAAGTTTTTTATTGTCGGTGGCTCTTGTATGGGGAATACTGGAATTTGTACTGCTTTTTCTCTTTCCATTAAGTGATTTTCTAAGCGAAACTCAAAAGGATGGATGACATCTTCCGAATCATGAATCACCACAAAATTAAATCGGATGTGATTTTCTTTTTCGAATATAAAAATATTTCTTAAAACGTTGTTAATATTATCCGCTTTAGAACTGGGTCCTTGTAAAACATGAACCACTGGATGAATGTATGGAAATTCTGTATTCAATCTTTCAATGATGCCTGTAGTTGCAGGATCATTTGGATAAACCCCAACAAATATGTGAAGCATTGAGTGAGGATATTGAGAAGTATTGATGAAGTTTCGCAAAACATCTTCAATGACATCTTCTTCTCTGTACGCAGCAATAATCAATGCCATCATTCTGATGGGTGATTTTCTGATTTCAGATTCCAAAATTGTTTGATTTCGTTTAACTTTACCTGTTAATAAATAAAAGTAATAAGTCAAATCCAATAACAAATCATCAAATGAAAAGAATATTAAAATGATTACAAAAAACAAGCCGAAATAGTATGCCATAATTATTCCCCCTTAATGTTCTTAATTTATATAAGCGTACGCTTGTAAAGATGGGTCTTCTAAAAGTTCATCTTCGTCTAAAACAAATTGTGAACCGACTAAAACATCGATCATTGTCGTATCATCTTTTTTTACATGAATCAGTAATTCATCATATTTTTCTTTTAAATGGCCAATCAGTTCACGGGCAAGTGTTTCTTTTTCATTGTCTTCTTCAAAATACATTCCCGCAATAAAATAACCTTCTATAACAAATGTGAATGCTTTCAGTTGTTCTTCGTTTTCATAAAGATAAACATTGCTGTGTGGTAAAACATTTTTTAATGTTTTTGCTTCATTATTTGCAAGGCTTAAAACCTTGCTTAATTCTTCAACTCTCATCAATCGAATCATATTTTTCTCCTTTATAACGCAAAAGCACTCTTTCGAGTGCTTAGTTTTACTTCAATAAAGCCTTCGCTTTTTCTATTACATTATCGACATTGAAACCCAGTTGATCAAATAAGATTTCTCCAGGTGCACTGCCACCAAAACGGTCCAAACAAACGCAATCCCCATCAAGCCCAACATATCGGCCCCATGGTAAACTTGCTCCTGCTTCAATCGCAAGACGTGCTCGTTTTTCTTTTGGTAGTATTTCTTCTTTATAAGCATCACTTTGTTGGTTGAATAATTCCATTGAAGGCATTGAAACCACACGAACGTTAATCTTTTGTTCGGCCAGTTTTTCAGCTGCTTCAACCGCTAAACCAACTTCAGAACCTGAAGCCATCATGATCAGATCATATTCTTTTGGATCATACACAATATAGCCACCATTTAAAGCGCCAGCGCCAGAATGTTTCAGTTGTGGTAAGTTTTGGCGTGATAAAATCAAACCGTAAGGTGTTTCTACTGAACTCAATGCCAAACACCATCCATAGGCTGTTTCTTTGGCGTCTGCTGGGCGGTAAGTAACAAAGTTAGGCATTGCTCTTAACATTGCTAATTGCTCAACAGGTTCGTGTGTGGGACCGTCTTCACCAACACCAATACTGTCATGTGTTAAGACATAAGTTAAAGGTAGATGAGACAATGCACTCAAACGTGCCATTGGTTTTAAGAAATCAGAAAATACAAAGAATGTTGCGACATACGCTTTGAGTCCACCATATGATGCTAAACCGTTACCGATTCCTGCCATCGCATGCTCACGCACACCAAAGTGTAAGTTACGGCCTTCATAATTGTCAGCACCAAAACTGCTTTCGCCATTCATGTGTGTCATGTTTGAACTTGCTAAGTCAGCTGAACCCCCAATTAAGTTGGGATATTTTTCTTTTAATTTATTAATCATGAAACCAGATAGATTTCGAGTTGATTGTGCTTTGTCTTCGAATTCAAACAAATCAGCATCTTTAAGTAAATCATCAAGTTTGATGTCTGCCATATCTTCATACCATTGAGATGCAAGATCAGGATGCGCCATTTCGTAGTTGGCAAACATTGCCTTCCACTCAGTATGAGCTTCTCTTGCTTCTTGAGCCAATGAATCATAATGAGCAGTGACTTCCTCAGGAACAGAAAATGCTTCTGATGTTGGATATTCCAAGAATTTCTTAAGTTCAAGAATGTTGTCATCACCAATAGGAGCACCATGTGCTTTGTTGGATCCTTCAACTGCTGAACCAAAGCCAATTTTTGTTTTAACTTCAATAAATGAAGGTTTTGACAGATTGGATTTTGCTTGAGCAATTACTGCATCCAGCGCTTCTAAATCATTGCCATCTTCTACTACGAACGTTTCGAAACCATAAGCTTCATAACGTGCACGTGTATTTTCATGGAATGCTAAATCAGTGCTGCCTTCAATTGTAATTTGGTTTGAATCATATAAAACGATTAAGCGACCCAATGCTAAAGTTCCTGCTAATGAGGACGCTTCTGAAGTAATGCCTTCCATCATGTCACCATCACCTGCCAATACATAAGTAAAGTTGTTGATGATATCAAAGCCATCGCGGTTGTATTTTGCGGCCATATGTTCTTGAGCCATTGCCAAACCAACGGCATTAGACAATCCAGCACCAAGTGGCCCCGTTGTGGCTTCTACGCCATCTGTGAACCCATACTCAGGATGTCCTGGGGTACGTGACTCATATTGTCTAAAATTCTTTAGGTCATCTATGGATACATCATATCCAAAAAGATGTAATAAAGAATAAAGCAATGCAGAAGCATGCCCTGCAGATAAAACAAAACGGTCTCGGTTCATCCATTTTGAATCCTTAGAATCAAATTTCATGTGATTTGCCCATAATGTGTAGGCAATTGGAGCTGCCCCCAAAGGCATTCCTGGATGACCAGAATTTGCTTTTTGAACCATGTCCACAGACAAAGTTCTGATTGTATTAATTGCTAAATTATCAATTGTTTTCATAAAGTTTACACTCCCTCTTACTCTATAATATAATACGCTATTTATAGTCACTTATCAATCTCGCTACAATATAAAAAGAAGTCGCTCACGGTTGGCGACCTCTTTTTAAATCTTATGAGAAGATAAATCTATGACAAAATTATTATATCACAATATTTTGATAAATCAATGCTTTTATGAAAGCGTTATCAAAGGCGTGCAATTTCCTTAATTTCATTTGAAAATTGCTCATATTTCTTAATAGCTTGTGCGTCACTATCAGCAATTACACAATAATAAAACTTACACTTAGGCTCAGTACCAGACGGTCTTACCGCAATCCATGATCCATCCTCTAATAGGAACTTCAGTACATTAGAGCTTGGTAAATCAATGGTCTCACCTTTACTGGTTTTGCCGCTTAGGAAATCTTGTTTCTCAACAACCTTTACTCCAGCAATGCTTTCAATATTTGATTCTCTGAAATCTTTAAGAATCGTTTGGATTTTCTTCAAACCTTCTTCACCTTCAAAAGCAACTGATTCAGTCACTTCGTGGTGAACTCCAAATTTATCGTAAAGAGAATTCAGTACATCCACTAATGTTAAATTTTTAGCTTTATAATAGTTAGCCGCTTCAGCCAGCATCAAGCATGCTTGAATGGCATCTTTGTCTCTGACAAACTCTTTAATCAAATAACCATAGCTTTCTTCATAACCAAATACAAAATCTTTATCTGGATTGTTTTCAATTTGTTCGCCAATGTATTTAAAACCCGTTAATGTTTTTTTGACTTCGACATCATATGATTTGGCGATTTTTTCTCCCAAGTCACTTGTGACGATGGTATTGTACATAATTGGATTTTGAGGCATCAGATCAAGTTCTTTCATACTAGAATAAAGATATTCTTGAAGAACAGAACCCCCTTGGTTCCCGCTTAGATAAACAAATTCCCCTTTATGGTTTACCACAACGCCCATACGGTCCGCATCCGGATCACAAGACAAGATCAAATCAGCATTGAACCGTTTAGCATATTCAATGGCCAAATCATAACTTGCTTTATCTTCTGGGTTGGGTGTTTTGGTATTGGTGAAATCTGGATCATATGCTGCTTGCTCTTTGACGATAGTGACATCATATTTAAGTTCATCAAAAATGTCGCTCATAACAGGAAGCGCTGAACCGTGTTGAGATGAAAAAATGATAGAAACCTTTTTCTCTTCATCTGGACGCAACTGAATTTCTTTTACTTTTTTTTCGTAGACAAAATCGTAATCACGACCCAAGTATTCAAGAAGGCTTTCATCGCTTGTGCTGACATCCACTGTTGTTTCATCTTCGTGTTCGTTTATCAGTTCAATTACTCTTTTAATTTTATGGTCTACCAGTTGGCAACCTGTTTCATCATAAACCTTGTATCCATTATATTCTTTAGGGTTATGTGAAGCCGTTACCATGATGCCTGCAACACAATCTAAATCTCTTACTGTAAAAGACAATTGAGGTGTGGGTCTTGGATCTTTATAAACATAGGATTTGATTCCAAAACCAGACAAAATATCTGCACTGACCTTCGCAAATTCTACAGATTGGTGGCGGTTGTCAAATGCAATCGCAACTTTAAGATCACTGCGATCAGAAAAAGTTTCTTTTAAATATTTGGCAAAACCAAGTGTGGCTTTACCCACTGTATAAACGTTCATGCGATTTGGACCTGCGCCCAATAAACCGCGCATGCCTGCAGTTCCAAATTCCAATGATTTGTAAAAAGCATCATGCATGGTTTCTTCATCCATCTGATTTAAAGCTTCACTAACCCAGTTTTCTGTTTGAGCTAATTTATTCCATTTTTCTTTTAACATATGTTTGTCCTTTCAAATAATTAGTAAATTGATATAAAAAAAAGCAGAAGATTTTCTCTTCTACTCATTTTTTGTATTGCATGATTATCCAATAACTTTTTGAGTTCTTAGAACATCAACAATAGTTGTGATTGCGTCGTCTTGATCTTCACCCTCAGCAGAAATTGTAATTTCTGATTGAGTTGGGATTCCAAGTGACATCACTCCCATGATTGATTTCATGTTTACTGCTTTGCCTTTATAAGCAATTTTGATTTCGCTTTTAAATTTGCTGGCAGCATTGACTGCTACTGTCGCTGGACGAGCATGTAATCCTACTGGATCAACAACTGTTACTGTTACTTCTTTCATATAGTAATACCTCCTACATTTTCCTCTTTAATAATATCTTATTTCACAC
>CBDUDQ010000047.1:0-9497 GCA_965365985.1 uncultured Erysipelothrix sp.
CAGTAAAGCAGATCTTTATCCAAACATTGATTTTTCAAAACCTAAAAATGAATTTTCTATTCCCGGTTTTAAATTATCTGAAATCATTTCACAAACAGCATTTGTTTGTGCTAATAGTGAAGACAGACCAATTTTCACAGGTGTGAACTTCAAATCAAGTGGCAATGTACTTTCAAGTGTTGCGACTGGCTCATATCGTTTAGCTAAAAAAACTGTAGAACTTGAATATGAAATGGAATTTAACATTTCGGTTCCTGCAAGTAATTTATATGAGGTTGTTAAGTCAATCTCTGACAATAATGATGTTATTGTCGCAGTATCAGATAAAATTGTTCAATTCTATTTAGATTCAACTTTAATTCAATCTCGTTTAATTGATGGTATATTCCCAGACGTAAACCGTTTGATTCCTTCAGAGTTTGGATTTGAGCTTTTAGTGAATACTCATGAACTCGTTAATGCCATTGACCGATCATCTTTCTTAAAGAGTGATGGTTACTGGACTGTTAAACTTGAAGCTTCACAAGATCAAGTGGTTATCAGTTCAAAATCTCAAGAAATTGGATCATCAGAAGAAGTCATTCAACCTTTAGAGTACCGCGGAGGGGATTTAAAAATCTCATTCTCTGGTAAATACTTAATTGATGCTTTGAAATCATTTAAAGCTGATGTTCTTAAGTTATCTTTTGTTGGCGAAATGTCTGCTTTCATCGTTCAAAATCCTGAAGACTTATCAATTGTTCAAATGGTTTTACCTGTAAGAACTTTTGATTAATTTATCTAATTAATTATATATATTTAGACACCTTATATTTTTCTGTAAAAGAGAAATCTAGGGTGTTTTTTATTTAGAGCATACTTTAAGCCTTGTTATTGAACAATTGACTTTTGTGTCCTCACATGGCAATAATCTCGTTTGGTTGAGGAAAGGGCGTTTATTTCGACAAATGGCTCAAAAGTAATGAAATATGTCTCTAAAAATGCTATAATGAGGGAGTAGAAAAAGGTGAAAATCATGGAAATTAAAGCTGAATATATCACTTTAGGACAATTCCTAAAACTTGCGGATTATGTTAATTCTGGAGGAGAAGCAAAATACCTCATTGGAACGTTCAATATCCAAGTCAATGGCGAAGATGAAAATAGACGCGGGAAGAAATTATATCCTGGAGATGTTGTCATTTTTGAAGGGCGTACTCATACAATCGAAAAGCGCAATGAAGATTGATCATTTAGAACTAGATCAATTTCGTAATATCAATCATGCCTCATTAGACTTCACTAAAAATATTAATGTATTTGTAGGGAATAATGGTCAAGGAAAAACCAATGTGATTGAATCAATCGTTTTTTTATCGTCAATTCGTTCATTTAGAATCAATGATGATAAGAAACTAATTAGATTTGATCATGACTTTGCTAAAGTAGAAGCTTCATTACAAAATAAAGATAAGCTGAGCATTGTAATCAGTGAATCAGGTAAATACTTAAAATTAAATCAAAAGGTATTAAAAAAAAGCAGCGAGATTATAGGAGTTTGTAATGTGGTGCTCTTTTGTCCTGACGATTTAAATTTCTTTTCTAATCCACCACGGAAACGAAGACGTGAGTTTGATTTTGAACTTGGTAAAATATCGGTAGAATATTTAAATCTACTGAATCGATATCAAAAACATTTGAATGAACGCAACGCTTTGTTAAAAAAGAAGAATATTGATTTAGATTTATTAGAAATCATTACAGATGCGATGGTTGAGATTTCTGTCAAAATCATCAAGCAACGAAAAGGTTTCTCAAATAAAATAGAACAAAAAGTAAATATGTATTATGCAAAATTATCGAATACAAATGTAAAGATTCAATTAGACTATCAAAGTCCGGTTCCTGTAGATGAAAATCTAGCTGAAAACTTAAAAATAAAAATGGAAGAATCAAAACAACGTGACTTGGATTTCAAACTGACTCACGTAGGGATTCATCGAGATGATTATTTATTTAAAATGGATGGCGATTTAGTTCTCAATGTCGCATCACAAGGACAAAGAAGACTCTTAATCTTATCTTTTAAATTCGCAATCAAAGATATTATTCTCGAAATAAGCAAACAGTTACCTATTTTATGTTTAGATGACTTATTTTCTGAGCTGGACCGTGATCGAAGAAAACAAGTCATGAGTCTCTTAAATGAGGACATGCAAGTATTCATCACCACAACAGACTTAGAATTTATCGAAACAAAAGAATCATATGACGTATTCAAAGTTAATAACGGAAATGTAATCAAGGAGGAAATTTAGATGGCTCAAAAAGTAACTCATTCTTATACCAGTGATGACATTCAGGTTCTTGAAGGACTGGAAGCAGTTCGTAAAAGACCAGGGATGTACATTGGCTCAACCTCTTCAAGAGGATTGCACCATCTTGTATGGGAAATTGTCGATAATGGTATTGACGAAGCTTTAGCAGGTTATGCTGATAAAATTGTTGTTCAGATTTCAAAAGACAACATCGTCTCAGTATCTGACAATGGTCGTGGGATTCCTATTGGGATTCATGAAAAAACCGGAGTATCTACTGCTGAAACAATTTATACTGTGCTTCATGCTGGTGGTAAATTTGGTGGTGGTGCTTATAAAGTATCAGGTGGACTCCATGGTGTTGGTGCATCAGTCGTTAACGCTTTATCAGAATTCTTAGAAGTTAACATATATTTAAATGGAACTGAATATATCATTCGTTTTGAAGAGGGCGGCGTTGTTAAGATTCCTTTAACAGAAGTTGGCCCAACAGATAAACAAGGTACAACAGTTCGATTTAAACCAGATTCAAGTATATTCACTGAAACGACTGAATTCTCTCATGACATCATTCGAGATCGTTTACGTCAAATGGCATTCCTTAATAAAGGCATTAGAATTGTCTTTATTGATGATCGCGAAACTGATGATGCCAAACGCATCCATGATTTCATGTATGAAGATGGATTAAGAGAATACATTCAATACATCAACCGTAATAAAACGCCAATTCATGAAGACATCGTCTATTGTGAAGAAGAAAAAGATGCTATCATTGTTGAAGTATCCATGCAATATAATGATGGATTCGTACCTAACGTATATTCTTTCTGTAATAACATCAATACACAAGAAGGTGGTACCCATGAAGATGGTTTCCGTTTAGCCTTGACCCGTGTTATTAATGCTTATGCCAAAGATAAGAATATGCTTAAAAAAGATGATGATCCATTTGTAGGGGATGATGTTCGTGAAGGTCTAACTGCCATCATTTCAGTAAAACATCCAGACCCTCAATATGAAGGTCAAACAAAAACAAAACTTGGTAACTCAGAAGTACGTCAAGTTGTGAGTTCGTTGTTTGGAGCGGCACTAGAGCGCTTCTTACAAGAACACCCGGATTCAGCCAAGATAATCATAGAAAAGGCTATAATCGCCTCTAAAGCACGTGTAGCGGCCAAAAAGGCACGTGAACTCACTCGAAGAAAAGGTGCATTGGAAGTTTCATCATTGCCCGGGAAATTAGCGGACTGTTCAAACCGCAACCCAGCTGAAAGTGAAATCTACATTGTGGAGGGTGATTCTGCGGGCGGTAGTGCCAAGCAGGGTCGAAATTCAAAAAACCAAGCAATCCTTCCTTTACGAGGTAAGATATTAAACGTTGAAAAAGCAAGACTTCATAGAATCTTCGATAATAACGAAATTCGCATGATGATCACAGCATTTGGTACCGGTGTTTCTGATGAAGTTGATTTGGAAAAACTCCGATATCATAAAATCATAATCATGACCGATGCGGACGTGGATGGGGCTCACATTAGAACCCTACTCCTCACATTCTTCTTTAGATTCTTGAGACCTTTGGTCGATGGCGGATTCATTTATATCGCTCAACCACCACTGTACAAGATTTCTTTAGGTAAGAAATTCGATTATGCTTATACAGAAGAAGAATTAGATGCACTCAAACCAAACTACGGTGAACGTTTTAACATTCAAAGATATAAAGGTCTTGGAGAAATGAACCCAGAACAACTTTGGGACACAACCATGGATCCTTCAACTCGAACACTAATACAAGTTACAGTAGACGACGCAATGGAAGCCGATGAAGTTTTCCAAATGTTAATGGGAGATGAAGTTGCTCCTAGACGAGAATTCATTCAAGAAAATGCACAGTACGTTAAGAATTTGGATATTTAAGGAGGAATTTCATGGAAGATAATAATGAAGTACTTTACGATCGCGTAAAACAAATTAATATTTCATCTGAGATGAAAACATCATTTCTTGATTATTCAATGTCAGTCATTGTATCGAGAGCGTTACCTGATGTTAGAGATGGTTTGAAACCAGTTCACCGCCGTATTCTCTATGCGATGAACGATTTAGGCATGACATCTGACAAGCCATTTAAGAAATCAGCCCGTATCGTCGGTGAAGTAATTGGTAAGTATCACCCTCATGGTGATACCGCAGTTTATGACACCATGGTTCGTATGGCCCAAGAATTTTCATATCGATATATGTTAATTGAAGGTCATGGTAACTTTGGTTCTATCGATGGTGATGGCGCTGCCGCAATGCGATATACAGAAGCAAGAATGTCAAAAGTATCCATGGAACTCGTAAGAGACCTCAATAAAGATACTGTAGATTTTGCCGATAACTATGATGGTGAAGAACGTGAACCGGTCGTAATGCCAGCACGATTCCCAAACATCTTAGCCAACGGTGGTACAGGTATTGCGGTTGGTATGGCAACAAACATTCCGCCACATAACCTTTCAGAAGTGATTGATTCTGTGATTGAAGTGATTGATAATCCTGAAGTAACAATTAGAGAATTAATGGAAACAACCATATTTGGTCCTGATTTCCCTACTGGAGCGTATATTCTTGGACGATCAGGTATCAAGAGTGCCTTTGAAACAGGACGCGGTTCTGTTGTCATGCGCGCTAAAGTAGAAGTAGATGAACTAAAAAATGGTAAACCACGCATCGTCGTTACTGAGATTCCATATCAAGTAAACAAAGCGAACATGGTCGAAAAAATCGCTAACTTGGTTAGAGAAAAAATGATTGACGGCATCACTGATTTAAGAGATGAGTCAAACCGTGAAGGAATTCGTATTGTTATTGAACTTCGAAGAGAAGTTCAAGCTGAAGTTGTTTTAAATCAGTTATACCGTATGACTGCCTTACAATCAACATTTGGTGTGAACATGTTAGCCCTAGTAGAAAACAAACCAGTTTTATTAAATCTAAAACAAATACTAGAGTTTTATCGTGATCATCAAATTGAAATCATCACTCGAAGAACTCAATTTGATCTTAAACGCGCAACAGACCGAGCACACATCCTAGAAGGATTGATTATTGCACTTGATCACATTGATGAAGTAATCGCAATTATCAGAAGTTCTAAAGATGACGCTACAGCAAGTGAAAAACTATTGGAACGTTTTGGCTTATCAGTCATTCAATCCAAAGCAATCCTTGATATGCAATTGCGTCGATTAACAGGATTACAAAGAGAACGTGTCGAAAACGAATATAATGATTTGATCATTCTAATCGAAGACTTAAAAGACATTCTCGCAAATCATTCAAGAATTTTAGATATTATTAAAGAAGAACTGTTAGAAATTAAACAAAAATTCGGAGACGAACGTCGTTCAGAAATTATTGAAGCAGACATTGACATGCTCGATGAAGACCTCATCCCAGTAGAAGACATTCTCGTTGCAATGACCCGTAATGGTTATATTAAACGAACAAGCTTGGATGCATTCTCACTTCAAAATAGAGGCGGTAAGGGTGTTCGAGGCATTTCAACTTATGAAGATGATGTTGTGGATCAATTCCTGGCCATGTCTACCCATGATGACTTAATGATGTTTACCAATAAAGGTAAAGTATACCGATTACGTGGATTCCATGTACCGGCATCAAGCAGAACCTCTAAAGGTGTACCAGTTGTTAACCTCTTGTCATTAGACGAAGGAGAACAAGTTAAAACACTGATTAAAGTAAAACGTGATGATGAACATTCTCAATTCGCATTCTTTACTACCAAGTACGGTATTGTAAAACGTGTGCCATTGTCAGAATTTGATTCAATCCGTCAAAATGGTAAAATTGCTATCACATTAAGAGAAGACGATGAACTCATTTCAGTTAAGATGACTGATGGAGACAACCAAATTATCATCGGTGGATCAAATGGTAAAGCTGTACGTTTCGAAGAAGAACAAGTTCGTTCTATGGGACGTTCAGCAGCCGGAGTTCAAGGATTCAACGTTGATGGTGGTGAAGTTGTGGGTGTTGCGACTGATAAAGAAGGTCAATACATTCTCGCCATTACTGAAAACGGATATGGTAAACGTACTGACATCGAAGCGTATCGCGTCACAAAACGAGGTGCAAAAGGTGTTAAGACCGTTAACATAACTGAAAAGAACGGTAATTTAGTTGCCCTAAGAGCCGTAAAAGGTGATGAAGAAGCGATTATCATAGCCAGCGATGGTACTGTAATCAGAATTGAAGTAGAAAATGTCGGTATTTATGGTCGTTCAACCATCGGAGTTCGTATGATTAACGTTAATGATGGCGCTAAAGTCGCTTCAGTCGCAATCATGCAAGCAGAATTAGAAGATGAAGACGAAGAAAATACAGAAATTGAAACTCAAGAAATAGAAAATACAATCGAAGAAGCAACAGAATAATTTAAAAAGTCCTTGTTAATTCAAGGACTTTTTTGTAATAATAATGAAAAAGGAGTGTTCGTTATGAAAATAGGATTTATAGGAATTGGAAATATGGCAACTGCCATCATATCTGGCATGAGTGATAAAGAAAACATCTTCATCAGCACAAGAACCAACCAAAAGACGCTCGAACAAGCACTTATATTGGATGTTAATGCCACAAAATCAAACAGTGACTGCGCAAAGATAGCAGACATACTCTTTATTTGCGTAAAACCAGAACAAATAGAAAGCGTGTCAAACGAAATTAAAGCTTATACAAAAGGTAAAACCATTGTTTCAATTGCTGCTAAGATGCCAATAAGAAAATTAGAATCCTACTTTGGTCAAGAAGCCATCATCAGAGTCATGCCAAACCTCAATGTTCACATAAAAAAAGGCACCTCTGCCTTGTGTCATAATAACCTGGTGAGTGATGAAGCACTAGAAAAGGTGAGAAATATTTTTAAAAACCTAGGTGATCTAGAGGAAATCGAAGAATCTCTTTTCTCAGCTTTCATAGGAATCGCTGGTAGTGCACCTGCGTTCATCTTTAAATTCATTGATGCATTGATTCAAGAAGCAATAAAAGAAGGTATGAACCCAGAACAAGCTCTAGAAATAGCAGTTTCTACCGTAAAAGGAAGTGCTCAATACCTTCTTGAAAGCGAAGACGACGCTCAAACACTCATTAAGAAAGTGTGTTCACCCAATGGTACGACCATTGAAGGCGTAGAATCCTTAGATAAAGATGAATTCGATGTCATCGTTCAAAGAGCCGTTCACAAAACAATTAGAAAAGACAAAACTGAAGCTTAGCGGCTTCAGTTTCTTGTTTGTCCGTTTCCATGGACGATATATTTATATGAACACAATTGTTTTAATCCCATAGGGCCTCTGGCGTGGAGCTTCTGAGTACTAATTCCAATTTCGGCACCATAACCAAATTCAGATCCATCGGTAAATCGAGTCGAGGCATTTACATAGACAGTAGAAGAATCAACCGCACGCGTAAATAACTCAGCGACTTCTTTATTTTCCGTAATAATCGCTTCAGAATGACCTGTACTATATTTGTTAATATGTGTAATGGCATCGTTATAATCATCACAAATCTTGATTGAAGCACTCAAACCTAAGTATTCTCTAGCATAATCTGCTTCTTCAGCTAATTTAAAGCCAGGAACAATCGATTTAGCAACTGAATCAGCGAAGAACGTTACTTCTGGTAAAGCCAAAGCCAACTTAGGTAAGAATTCATCAGCAATATATTTGTTAACAAGCAAAGATTCTAATGCATTACATACCCCAGGTCTTTGTATTTTAGCATTAATGATGATTTCAATTGCCATATCTTGATCTGCTTCTTTATCGACATAGATATGACAATTACCAGCACCAGTTTGAATAACAGGAATGTTGCTGTTTTCAAGAACTGAACGAATCAGCCCTTGAGACCCTCTAGGAATCAAGACATCGATGTATTCATTCATTTTCATCATCTGTTTCGTAGTTTCACGGTCTGTCTGTTTAATTACTTGTAATATATCTGGATTTAAGTGATTTTGAACTAAAACATCTCTTATAATTGTTTCTAAAATTATATTGCTATGTATGGCTTCTTTGCCACCTTTAAGTATACTGACATTGCCACTTTTAAAACAAAGAGAAAAAGCGTCTAAAGTAACATTAGGTCGAGATTCATAAATAATCCCAACAACGCCTAAAGGAACAGATATTTTCTCAATTAAAAGACCATTATCGCGTTTAATTGTCTCTAATACCTCGCCGATAGGATCAGGAAAAGAAATAAGGTCGTGTAATCCTGTAATCATTTGGTCAATCCGCTTATCATCAAGCAACAAACGATCAAGCAGTGCGGCATCTAAGCCTGTATTTTTTCCTGCTTCCATATCTTTAATATTTTCATCTTTAATTAAAACTCGATTTATATCCAGTGCCAAAGCCAAACCATTCAAAACTTCATCTTTTTTTTCTGAAGTTAAAAGTGATAAAGCTAATTTTGCGTTTTTTGCATTTTCACCGATTTGATTGATCATAGATAATCCTCCAATTTAAAATTTTCTTTTAATGTTGCTTTGAAATATGTACCGACTTCTTTACCATCCATAACATCATAAATAATATTTAAATCTTTTCCATTTACCAAAATCATTTCTGAACCCGCATCACATACAATGCGAGCCGCATCTACCTTGGCATTCATACCACCGGTACCATGACGGGATGAACTGGTACTTTTACCCATTGAATAGTGCTCATCTGTTACTTCTTCAATAAGACTGAATAATTTGGCATTTTCATTTGTACTTGGGTCATCGTTGTAAAATCCATCAATATCACTCAGTATGATTAATAAGTCTGCTTTAATCAAACTCACTACATATGCTGATAAGTGGTCATTATCACCGATTTCAATCTCGTGTGTGGCCTCTGTATCATTTTCATTAACAACAGGAATGACACCCATATTTAGAAGTTCGTTAAACGTATTTATTGTATTATTTCTACTTTCTTCTTTTTCTATACTGTATCGTGTCATCAAAATCTGAGCTACAGTTTGAGAATATTCTGAAAAAAGTCTTTGATATGTCATCATCAGTTTTGCTTGTCCAACAGCTGCCAGAGCCTGTTTCTTAGGCATTTCACTAGGAATTTTATTCAAGCCAATTTCTTTTCTTCCAACTGCTTGGGCTCCAGATGAAACCAA
>CBDUDQ010000048.1:0-9191 GCA_965365985.1 uncultured Erysipelothrix sp.
GTTTATTATCTCATGTAGTAAGGAACTACGTGACGTGGCAATCCTTTTTCATCATACATGATTTGTGGGATTCCAACGATTAGCGGTGTGAAATATTCAAGAGCTTCTTGAGTAATTCCAGCGAAATCATCTAAGATCCACTCTTCAGGGAAATGACGAACGTGGTTTGCAATGTTCTTTGAAGCAGTTGCATCAAATTCAACATCATAAACATCACCTTCAATACGACGTACGAATACAGTTTGTCCTGTAAATGCTGGATCCACTGAACGCATGTGTGCTGACATTCCTAATTTGAATGATTCATCAACGTCAACTGCTGATTGCTCAGTAGCGTGTGAACGTTGTGCATTTGATAAATCTTGTACTTTCGCACGTTCTGAAATGCCTGCATCAAGAATGAGTTCGCGAAGTGCATTACCTGCACCCCCAAGAACAGCATGTCCGAATGTATCATTTTTTGATTCGCCAGCTGCAAGATAAGTACCATCTTCATACTTAACACCTTCACTGACAACAATATAACATTTGTTTTTCTTGTCAACTTGTTTTTTAACAGCTGCTAAGAATGCTTCTTTGTTGAAAGCAAGTTCTGGTAATACCAAGACATCAACAATTCCAGAAACACATGAAGAAGCTGCTAACCATCCAGCATCGCGACCCATTGTTTCAAGAATGAATACATCTTGACGTGTATAGACTGTTGAATCAGTCCATGTTTGTAGTGCTGTAGTAGCAATGAATTTTGCTGCTGAAGCAAATCCTGGTGAATGATCCATGACCATTAAGTCATTATCAACTGTTTTTGGACATCCAACAAATTGGAATTTGTTAAGACCGTTTGCTTCTGCATATTCTGCAAGAGCTGTAACAGTATCCATTGAGTCATTACCACCTGTATAGAAAACAGTACGAATGTCATGTTTTTCTAATACTTCAAACAATTTAACAAAATCAGCTGTATTTTCACGCTTTAATTTGTATCGGCATGAACCCAATGCTGATGAAGGTGTTTGACGCAATACGCGGTTTTCATCTTCACTCATGTGAGTTAAGTCAACAAATTTTTCTTGAAGAATTCCTTCAATACCGTGAAGTCCACCCAACACTGTATCGTAAATTGGGTTTAATTGGTTTGCTTTAACAACGCCAGCAACCGTAGCATTTATTACTGAGGTTGGCCCACCTGATTGAGCCACTAAACATTTTGCCATATATATCTATTCTCCTTTTATTCCTTATTAATTATACACAATATAGAGAGATGTTTCAATCTCAAAAGGCATTCCTTGAGCGATCATGAAAGCCAAGCCAAGCTTTTCATCGACTCAAATCATACTTTTTGAGTGTTTCATTATTATTAAATGATTAAAAAAAGAACCAGAATGAGCTTTTATGCTTTTTCTCGTTCTCTTAAAATTCTTTATTCTTCTTCTAGCTGAGTCACAATGTGTGCCCAAGTCTCTTCTTTAGTTTTAATTTCATTGTGAATGTCGTCTATCACTTGGTTGAGCTCATTCATTTTTTCAAAATCATGATAAATATCAGGGTCATATCGAGATTCTCGATGCAAGCTCAGTTCATCATAAAGCAGTAATAGTGCTTCTTCCAATTTCTTTTCATCTCTTTGAAGTTTCTTATAATTAACGAATTCTTCCTTAGACGTTTTCTTTTCTTCTTTTTGTATTTCTTTTTTATCTGAAATGACTTCAGACATTTTCTTTTGTACGTGTGTGACTGTGTCACCCTCAATCATTAAGATATCAGTCGCTATTTTATCAATAAAATAGCGATCATGAGAAACAAACAACATCGTACCATCATAATTAATGAGGGCTTTTTCAAGCGCCTCTTTACCTAAAATGTCCAAGTGGTTTGTGGGTTCATCCAAAACCAAAAAGTTGTCTTGTCTTAACATTAATTTAACCAATGACAATCGAACCCTCTCACCACCCGATAAAACACTGACTGACTTAAAGACATCTTCCCCTTTAAATAAGAATCGGCCCAAGGCAGTTCTTATTTCAGTGTGGTCAAGATAAGAGAATTCGTCCCACACTTCCTCGAGAACGGTTTTGTTCATTACAAAGTCTAGTAACTGTTGATCAAAATATCCCATTTGTATTTGATGACCCAAAAGCATGTCACCAGATAAAGGTTCCATTCTTCCTGAAACAGTTTTTAACAAAGTGGATTTACCGGTCCCATTATCACCTACCAAAGCAAACCGCTTTCCTCTTGTAATGGTTTCACTAACTGTAATCAGAGGTTTTTTGTATCCAACTGCTAAATCTTTCATGACCAAAACTTCTTTTCCACCACGAACCTTGGCTTTAAAATCTGCTTTAAATTCGGATTTCTTATCGTTTTTCTCTTCTAGCTTATCCATACGATCTAGATATTTTATTTTCGATTGAGCAAAAGCTGCTTTATTTTTATTGTATCTAACCTTTTCAATGAGTGTTTCTAAGCGTTCAATTTCTTTCTTTTGATTGTGAACCTTCACATTATGACTGGCAATATTCTTTTCTTTCTCGACTAAATATTGGGTGTAATTTGTTTCATATCGCGTTGCGGTTTGATCTTCAATCTCTATGAGTATTGAACAAACACGATCTAAAAACAATCTATCGTGGCTGACTAAAACAACTGCGCCTTGATAGTTAGCAAGGTACCCTTCCAGCCATTCAATGGTTGAGATGTCTAAGTGGTTGGTTGGCTCATCTAAAAACAGGATATCAGGTTTACTCAACAACAAACGAATGAATCCAAGACGGGTCACTTGCCCTCCTGAAAAATTACTCAGATTGCGATCTAAGTCACTCATTTTAAAATTAAATTGGGTGAGTAAAGTCTGCACTTCAGTTTCATAAGTATATCCACCACGCATCATGAATTGATTTTGGATGCGATCATATGATGATAAAACTGAATCTGAATGATCTGTTTTCATCTTTTCTTCGAGTTCGTGGAGCTTTTCTTGAAGTTTAAAAATGTCTTCAAACACTTCATAAAGAAAGTCTTTTACTGTTAAATTGTCATCGTTAATGGTAATTTGTTCTAAAAATCCTGTTCGAATGTTTGAGCGCCAAAAAACGTTTCCTTTGTCGAGGGATTCTTGACCTGAGAGCACACGAAAAAGCGTCGTTTTACCCACGCCGTTTGCGCCTATGATGGCTACTTTTTCATGTCTTTTAATTAATACGTTGAGATCTTCAAAAATATCTTGGGCCCCAAAAGATTTATAGGCACCCTTTACTTGTACTATCATAATATCACCTAATTTATTCTAAGTCCTTTTAAAATTCCTTCTGCTGTTGCTTCAATAATGGCTTCCTTTTGATTAACCCAAGTATCGTAGGTAAAGTCATCATTAATGTAACCATAGTCAATGGAGACTGTTTGCATGGTGTTACGGACGTCTTTAGCAAAAGAGTTGAGCTGGGCAAAGTCTTTTAATTGACCCGCACCCAAAAAGCGTCCCCCTGTTTCACGAATGATGTCTCTGTTATCCAAACCCTCAACTGTTTTGGGTTTATAGACCCCTTGAATGTTATTTTTGCTGGTAAAATTTGATGCGGGTAAATCAGTTTTTGAATTCAGTGAGTTCATCAGTGAATTCGCAATGTGATTGGAAGCATAGTTTGAATATAATATGGTCATACCACTGTCAGGTTTATAGAATGAGAAATAGAGATTAAAGTCAAAATAATATTTGGCCTTTAAATTATAAGCATTTTCAACCCGACCCCCTGTACCATAAGTATTAATGGGTTTGATGTTATCTCTAATCACTTTGACTCTTAAGCCCTTATCACTCAATATTTTTTGGACCCCCACAGCAAGATCAAACATTTCTTTTGATTCAGTCAGTTCTTTTCTGTGGTAGCCGTGATCGATCTTACCATTTTCTTTTATTTTGAATGCGCCGGGGTCCAGAATCACATCATACACTTCTGGATCTGATTCAATACTTTTAACTTCAATAAACAAGTAATTATCATCTAGTATGCCTTGTTCGTCTTCTGTATCAAAAAGTAACTTATCTGCATAAAAATTAATTTCTTTTTGTTCATCGTTACGAATCATTGAGGTGAATTGATGGTTGATGACTTCACTAGAAACCAAGCGTTGTCTTGTGAGTCCAGACAAAATTTCAACTTCATAAAATCCATTGTCTAATAATTCAATGGGTATTTTCGCATCCAGATCAATGCCCATTAAAAATGAGTATTCATCTTTACTGCAAAGATTTCGTAAGTAAAATGTCTTTCCAACAAATGGATCTTTTTTGCCGATTTCATAAGGTTCTTGGTAGATTCCTAAAGTTTCTCCGTATTGTCCATAATCAGAGAATGTTGTGGTTTCTTCAACTTTAATTTTCTTGATTACATTTCTAGTTTTTTGTGCTGACATACGGCACATTGTAATTGCATTATCTTCTATTTTTTCTTGAGGATTGTATTTTTGATATACCATAAAAATGACAACGGCCATTAATAAAAGAAAAGGAACTACAATTTTGTAGCCCGTCTTTCTTTCTTTTGGTATATATGAACCTTTGTAATTATTCATTAATTAGTAATCTAAATGACGCGGTGTTCTAGCAAAAGGAATGACGTCTCTGATGTTTGACATTGAAGTTATATACATGAGGAAACGTTCGAATCCAATCCCAAATCCTGAATGTTTGACCCCTCCGTAACGACGTAAATCAAGATACCATTCAAGACCTTCTTGAGGTATTTCCATTTCATCCATTCGTTTTATTAGATAATCCAAACGTTCTTCACGTTGTGAACCACCCACAAGTTCTCCGACAGAAGGTACGAGTAAGTCACAGGCTGCAACTGTTTCCCCATCAGCATTCATTCTCATATAGAATGACTTAATATCTTTAGGATAATCAGTGATGAATACTGCCCCTTTTACGACTTCTTCTGATAAGTAGCGTTCATGTTCTGATTGAAGATCAATTCCCCATGAAACTTTAAATTCAAAACGGTCATTTTCTTTTTCTAATATTTCTACTGCTTCAGTATAAGTAAGGCGTTTGAAATCAGATTTGATTAATGAGTTTAAGCGTTCTAAAAGTGTTGTATCGATGCGTTCGTTGAAGAACTTCATTTCTTCAGGCGCATTTTCAAGAACATATTCAACACAGTATTTTACCATGTCTTGTATTAAGTTCATGTTATCTTCTAAATCAGCAAAAGCAATCTCTGGCTCAACCATCCAAAATTCTGATGCATGACGCGCAGTATTTGAATTTTCCGCTCTAAAAGTTGGTCCGAAAGTATAAACATCTCTAAATGCTAAAGCAAACGCTTCTGCATGTAATTGGCCTGATACGGTTAAACTTGCTTTTTTTCTAAAGAAATCTTTATCATAGCGATCGTCTCCACGTGTTGTTACGACAAAGCTCTCGCCTGCCCCTTCAGCATCATTACCCGTAATGATTGGCGCATGGACATAAACGAATCCTTGATTTTGGAAGAATTCATGTATTGCCATAGATAAAACAGAGCGCACTCTAAAGACTGCCATAAAAGTGTTGGTTCTGGGTCTTAGGTGAGCAATTTCTCGCAAATATTCATTGGTGTGACGTTTCTTTTGTAAAGGATATTCTGGATCGCAATCCCCTTCAAGTACAAGTTCTGTCACTTCAATTTCAAAGGGTTGTCTGCCTTCAGGTGTTACTTTAAATTTTCCGTTTACCGTTACAGCTGTACCGGTGTTATATTTTGTTATTGCTTCAAAGTTTTCTAAGTTTTCACCATAAACGCATTGAGCAGATCTAAAGTAAGTACCATCATTTAACTCGATGAAACCCACATTTTTCCCTTTTCTGTTTGTACGAATCCATCCTTGTATTTGGATGTATTCAATTGCGTCTATTTCTATGCTAGAACCTAAAGAAATTAGGTCATAGCATTCTCTAATTGTCATATATGATATCATTTTTTTACCTCTTTATCGAATGTTGTTAGTTTGAAAAATAAGTTCTTGAATGGTAGAAACCACATCTACTGTTTTTACTACCACATGTTTTGGTACTTGAATGTGTTCTGATGAAAAGTCAACAATACCCACAATGCCAAGGTCTACCAGTTTATCGATGGTTTCTTGTACATTTTTTGATACAGTTACAATTGCAATACGGCATCCATCAGGAATGCGTTGTGCCAATTCACTCATGTGGTAAATTGGAATATCAGACACTTGTCCGAGTTTATTTGGATCCACATCAAACGCTGCTGAGATTTCACCAACGACATGATTCCAACGGTTATAGTTTAAAATAGCGCGACCTAAATTACCTGCACCCACTAAAATTAGTTCTTCATCAAAGCTGACGCCTAAAAGGTCATCGAATGTTTCGATTAAAACTTTGACATCATAACCATATCCTTGTTTTCCCATTGAGCCGATAAAAGAAAAGTCACGACGAATTGTTGTTGATTCAATATCAACAAATAAAGCCAACTCACGAGATAATATTCTTTCAACACCCATGTTATACAATTTTCTTAAAGCTTTTAAATATATAGGATATCGTTGCATTGTTGCTTTGGGCACATTTGCCATTCTATTCATGAAAACCACCACCTTGTGATAATTATATCACAATGTACAAGGCTCTAATATGTGAAAATATTAATTAGTTTCAATATCTATGTTAGATTTGGCTGATATTTCACAATTTCCTCGTATTCCAAACTGGTAAGCTGTATATGCTGCCAAACCTATCATTGCTGCTTGATCCATACATGCCCATAGCGGTGGAATCAATACGTCCATGTCACTATAGGTTTCTTTCATCGCCTGTGCTCTCTCTCTAACTAAAGAGTTAGCAGCGACCCCTCCTGCTAAAACAAATTGTTTTACTGGGTGGCTTTCAAGTGCGATTTTAACACGATCAAATAATTGTTCTACAGCCCTTGATTGGAAAGCATAAGCAACATCCTCGATAATCAAAGGTCTCTCATTTCTTTCTTCTCTTAAAGTCAATTGTCGTACTGCTGATTTTAAACCTGAAAACGAAAAATCAAGCGGATTTTCTGTTTTTGTTTTAGGGAGAATATAATTTGTTTTTCCAGTTCTCGCTAATTTATCTATCACTGGGCCACCGGGGTAAGTCAGTCCTAAAGTTCTTGCGACCTTATCATATGCTTCTCCAACAGCATCATCTTGGGTTTTTCCTAAGATTTTGAATTTGAAGTCTGATTCCATATACACAAGTTCAGTATGCCCTCCGGAGATGACCAAAGCCAAAAGTGGGAATTCCAAGTCTTTTATAAGTTTATTGGCATAGATATGTCCTACTATATGGTGCACTGGTATCAATGGGATGCCAAGAGACCAAGCAAGTGTTTTCGCTGCCATAACTCCTACATGAAGCGAACCAATTAATCCTGGACCTTGTGTAAAGCCTATGGCATCGATATCTTTTAATGTCATGTTCGCTTTATCCAAAGCATCCTTGATCACCAAATTTATCTTCTCAACGTGTAATCTTGAGGCAACTTCTGGAAATACGCCCCCAAATTCTTGATGTACAGCTATTTGAGTGGAAACAGAATTACTTAAAACAGTTTTTCCATCGACCACTACAGCGGCGCTGGTTTCATCGCAACTTGATTCTATTGCTAGTATGTTCATGTGTTCATCTTCTTTCTCATTACATTTGCATGCTTGTCAGGACCATAATAATCTTTTCTTAAATGGATATTTTCAAATCCGTTTTTTTCATAAAAGTTGATGGCCTGTTGGTTCAGTGTTTCAACTTCAAGATATATTGTATTTGCTTGAGCTTCTAATATATAGATTTGTGCTGAGTCATATAGAATTTGTCCGAATCCTTGTTTTTGAAAATCAGGATTGATGGCAAATTGCATGATTTCTGCTTCATCTATGATGATTCTGATCAAAAGATATCCAATGAATTTTTCTTCTAAATAAAGAACAATAAAATGAGACTCAGGCATTTCCATTTCTTGTAAATAAAGTCTTTCATGCCAATTTGTTTTGAGTACAATATGGTCTAATTGAATGATTGAATCAATATCATTGGGTTCAGCTTTTCTAATGGTCATTTTATGTATCTTGGAACTAAAAGATCGATATCACAAACTGTTTGCCAAGATTTCTTTACGTCCAAAATATGTTGTATCACATTTCCGTAATGTGTTTCTTTGTCCAGCAAATGGATGTCTCCATAAAAATTAAGGTCCATATCCTTAATATCTTCTATCATATAAACTTGTTCTTCACTGATTATACCTTGATTTACTTTGGCGCCAAATATGCGTCCACCTCTGGCATCAATAAATGAGAAGCCATTGTTGTTTCCACTTAAAGATAAGAGTGTATCCACTGTATCTATAATCAAATCAGAATTGGTTAAAGCAAAGGTTTTGGCGAATGTTATGCCAATTCTCATGCCTGTATAGGATCCTGGGCCATCAGTGATGACAATCTTTTCTATGTCACTGGGTTTCCATTTTACTGATTCTATGGCTTCATTAACGAAAGAGAGTAGATGTTCTGATTGTCTTTTATTCATGGTTTCTTGTTTTTGAAAAAGAATCGTATTCTCTTCTACCACTCCCACTGCAAGCAGAGTGTGGGATGTATCTATAATCAGTGTTTTCATATTATCTTACCTCTTTAATTTCTATTTCTCTTGAGTTTTCTTCTAAATAATTAATTTTAATTTTATAATCAGCTCGTATATCTGTATCAATAAAATTAGCCCATTCAATCACAACAACAGTATCATCATCCATTAAATCATATAAACCTAATGAGTCTGAACTGACACCCTCTAGTCGGTAGGCATCGATGTGTTTTAAATCAAGCCTTCCTTCGTATTCTTTTAGAAGTGTAAAGGTGGGACTTGTGATGGTATCTTTGATATCCAACCCTAAGGCGATTCCTTTAGTAAAGGCAGTTTTGCCTACTCCAAGTTCACCTTCTAAAAGAATTACAGTCCCTTTATTTATTTGGCATGCGAAGTCTTTTGCAATGGTCATTGTTTCATTGATTGAATTACTTATAATTGTTTGTTTTTTCATGATAGTCACCTTGTGCTATTATAGCATTTTATGTTTATTTATTAAATACGCAAGCTTACAAAAAAGACACTCGATTAAGAGTGTCTTGATTAACTGGCGATGATCTATCTTCAC
>CBDUDQ010000049.1:0-9082 GCA_965365985.1 uncultured Erysipelothrix sp.
AGATAATACTGAAATAGATAATACTGAAACAGATAAAGAAATAGACAAAACTGAAACACCATAATACTTAAGAACCTACGGGTTCTTTTTTCTATTCTAAGCGTGCTTTGATTGACTTATAAGGGATAAGTAATTATTCTATAGTTATGGAAAAACTAACGAGACAGGAAATGACAGATCTAACGCGTGAGAAGATTTTGGTAACAGCTTCTGATCTTTTTATGCGCAATGGATTTCTTGCGACTTCTACTAGGGATATCGCTAATGCTTGTGATTTGACGCAGCCCAGTTTGTATCATCATTTTAAAGATAAGGAAACCTTGTATGTAGAGGTAGTAAAAGATTTAACTGAAAAAGTTAAAGAGGATATGGATGAGATTTTGGGGCGTGATTTGCCGTTTAAGTCAATTTTAGTCGAAATGACAATGACTTTAATTCAGAAACATCCTACGAATATATTCATGATGGTGAATGATATCAATACAGAAATGAGTGAAGAGAATCGTTTGTTAATGATGAATATATGGGAGAATACGTATCTATCTAGTTTTGAGAATTTTATTGATTTGGCTATGAGCCAAGATAAATCATTTAAAATGGGGAATAAGAAGGTTGCTGCAAGGTATATTTTATCGGCGATCAGTCCTTTATTTAATATGATGGGATTTAGATCTAATTATGCGATGATGTTGGGTATTGTGGATCAGACAGTTCACTTTATATTGTATGGAATATTCTATGAGCGTCCTTAGGGATGCTTTTCTTTTGTTTCTTATTTTGTGGTCATCTTGTTTCACTTATCAGTTGATAGGTGGTATTATTTGGCTACTAGAAATGGAAGGAATTGCTTATGTACCTAACAATAGAAGAAATGAAGAATTCAAAGTCGCGTTATATATCAATGGTTTTAGTGATTACTTTAATTGGTTTGGTTATTTTCTTGTCTTCTTCTTTAGCTGAAGGTTTGGCTGTGGGGAATAGAATGGAAATTGAAAGATGGGATGCACAATCTATTGAGGTAAGTGAGGCTTCTAATAAGAATATCTCTGCTTCAATGTTTGAGGTTTTGCCTTTTGAGAGTGATGAAAAAGCGCGTGTTAGTATGGGTTTTTCAACATTGAAAAATAATGGTGAGGAAGCAATCAATATTTCTATTGTTGCTTATGACAAAGGAAGTTTTATTGAACCCAAGCTTATTGAGGGTAATGAAGCTGGTTTGGATTCTGTGATGGTTAGTGCAGGATTTAAGAATAAGGGGATTGAATTGGGGGATATCATTCGTTTGGATGATAAACAGGATTTTGAGGTTGTAGGATTCAGTGATGCCACAATGAACTTTCTTTCTGAAATTGTGTATATGTCACAGGAGCAATATCAGGAGTTTAGATTTGGTGCTCAAACGAATGTTGTGAATGCAATTGTTTATAAGAGTTCTGATGAGGGTCTTTCTGTTGGGGAAATTATTAATGCCATACCGGGTTATGTTCCTCAGAAATTAACTTTAAATTTAATTATTTATTTCTTAATTGGTATTTCTTCTGCAATAGTGGCAATCTTTATCTATATCATGACCTTACAAAAGAAATCAATCTTTGGTGTTTTAAAAGCACAGGGAACACCTAACAAGTATTTGCGTAACAGTGTTGTGGCTCAAAGTGCCATTATATCTTTAGTCAGTTTACTGATTTCAATTGGGCTTACGTATTTGATTTCTTTATTGTTGCCTTCGGCAGTACCGTTTTATTTTGATTTGAAAATGAATATATTGTATGCATTGATACTTTGGGTATTTTCATTGTTGGGTTCTGTGTTCTCTGTTCGTTCAGTTACGAAAATAGATCCAATTGAAGCTATAGGAGGTGGACTATGAGAACCATACTTGAATTTAAAAACATTAAAAAAGATTTTGAGTCTGGGGATCAGATCATTGAGGCTGTTAAACCCATTAATTTAAAGATTAAGCAAAATGAGTTTGTCGCAATCATTGGTCCTTCGGGTTCTGGTAAGTCTACTTTACTTACTTTGGCTGGTTTGCTTCAAAAACCTTCTGATGGGGAAATTTTAATTGATGGTGAGAATGTATTGAATTTAAAGGACACGGCAGTATCGGATTTTAGATTACATAAGATTGGTTTTATCTTACAGGCTTCTAATTTAGTGCCTTTCTTGTCTGTTGAAAAACAGTTGAAGTTTTTAGATAAAATGTTAAAACGTAAACCTGATAATAAGAAAATTGATTCTATCTTGGATGATCTTGGAATTTTATCTCTTAAAAAGAAGCTTCCAGCAGATATTTCTGGCGGTGAAAGACAAAGGGTTGCGATTGCGCGTGTTATGTATGCTGAGCCTGCCATGATTTTGGCGGATGAGCCTACTGCGAGTCTTGATTCTGAGCGTTCATATCAAGTCATGGATATTCTTAAGGATATCTCTAGGAAACAAAATTGTGGTGTTATCGTTGTTACTCATGATTTAAGAATGATTGGTCAATGTGACCGTGTATTTGAAATGGTTGATGGACTATTAACTGAGAAGGAACTTGAGGCTGTTATGGCTTAAGTTCCTTTTTTTATAGATAAATTACTGTTATTTTGTTTATTTTCTCTAAATGTGTTGAATATTAGGATATGTAAGCGTTATCACCACTTATATAATATAGATAAAGAAGTTAACTACTTCAAAAGAAAGAAAGAGGAGAGAGAATGAAAAATATTTCGAAATTATTTTTGGTTTTGTTGGCTTCAATGCTTTTGGTAGCTTGTGGATCTAAAACGGAGGACAGCAAGAAGTTGGTAGTTTATTCACCTAACAGTGAAGGAATCTTGAATGCTGTAATTCCTTTGTTTGAAGAAAAACATAATGTTAAGGTAGAAATCATTTCTGCTGGTACAGGGGAACTTGTCACTCGTATTAATGCTGAGAAGGACAATCCTTATGCTGACGTATTATTTGGTGGAACTTATACTCAGTACTTGAGTAATAAAGAACTATTCCAAGATTACGTTTCTAAAGAAAATGACAATGTGGTTAAAGAGTATCAAAATAAAGATGGATACATTACATTTACTGTTTTGGATGGTTCAGTTTTAATTGTTAATAAAGAATTAACTGATGGCATCCCAGTAACAAGTTATGAAGATTTATTGAATCCTGCTTTAAAAGGTAAAATTGCGACTGCGGATCCAGCGAACTCATCGAGTGCGTTTGCTCAGTTATCAAATATCTTATTGGCTAAGGGTGGATATGAGTCAGATGAAGCTTGGGCTTATGTTGAGAAACTAATTGCTCAGTGGGATGGAAAGATCCAATCTGGTTCTTCTGCAGTTTATAAATCTGTGGTTGATGGTGAGTTATTAGTTGGGCTTACTTATGAAGACCCAGTTGCTAAGCTTGTAAAAGATGGCGCTAAATCAATTGAAATTGTTTATCCTAAAGAAGGTGCGGTATTCTTACCTGCTGGAACTGGTATCGTTAAGGGTGCTAAAAACTTGGATAATGCTAAATTATTCGTAGATTTCCTATTAAGTGAAGAAGTTCAAAAAATCTTTGGTACAGAGTTAACGAACCGTCCAGTTCGTGAGGGTGCTGAAGTTGGCGATCACATGAAAGCATTCAAGGACATTCCATTGGTATTCGAAGATATGGAATATGTTTACAAAAACAAGAGTGCAATCGTTGAGCGTTATACTGAATTATTTGCTAAGAGTCAATAATAGATAAAACATATAGGAGGTTTATAATGAGTGTTAATATAAAAGTAAATGACGCGATTAAGCGTTATGGAGACAACACTGTTATTCAAAACCTATCTGTGGACATTAAGAAGGGTGAATTTTTCACCCTTCTTGGTCCATCTGGATGTGGTAAGACGACGTTGCTTCGAATGATTGCTGGTTTTAATTCAATTGAGGGTGGGGAGTTCTATTTCAATGATAAGATGATCAATGATATGGAGCCATCTCGAAGAAATATAGGGATGGTTTTTCAAAACTATGCCATATTCCCTCATTTAACTGTATTTGATAATGTTGCTTTTGGACTTAAGAATAGAAAAATGTCTAAAGATAAGATTAATGAAGCGGTAAATAATATTTTGGAAGTAATGCAAATAGCTCAGTATAAAGATCGTATGCCAGAGAAGCTTTCTGGGGGTCAACAGCAGCGTGTCGCATTGGCGCGTGCAGTTGTTATTGAGCCTGATGTATTGTTAATGGATGAGCCTTTAAGTAACCTTGATGCTAAATTACGTATTGATATGAGAACTGCCATTAAGGAAATACAACAAAAGGTTAATATTACGACTGTTTATGTCACTCATGACCAGGAAGAGGCAATGTCTGTTTCTGATCGTATTGCGGTTATGAAGGATGGGATCATCCAGCATATCGGAACACCTCAAAATATTTACCAAAGACCTTCTAATATGTTTGTGGCGAGTTTCATTGGTCGCTCTAACATGGTGAAATCTCATATTGAAGTTAAGGAAGATGTGGTTTCTTTGGTGTTTTCTGAAGAGGTTCACATTGAGTATCCTTTGAGTAACTTTGTTGATGGGATTACATCTCAAGAAGTCACGGTTTCTATCAGACCTGAGGAGTATGTTATTTCTAAAGATGATTTTCTGGGAAGGCTTCCAGGTACGGTTAGAAATACTGTGTTCTTGGGGTTGAATACACATTATGTTGTTGAGCTTGATCGCGGTGATCGGGTGGATGTGGTTGAGGAGTCATCGATTAAGGGTGTCCATCACGAGGGCGAGCGTGTTTATTTGAATATCAAAGCTGAAAAAATTAATGTTTTTACTGCTGATGGTTCAAAAAACTTGGTGAGTGGCGTGGTGAATGACAATGACAAATAAACTAAAACAAATGGATTTTTGGAAGGTTGTTACTGCGGGAATCATTCTTCTTTATGGTTTCTTCTTTATCTTTCCAATTGTTAATATGCTGGCTCAGTCTGTTTATAGCAAGTCAACTGGATTTACTTTAAGAAATTTTGAAAAATTCTTTGGTCAAACCTATTATTTTTCTACCATTCTTAATTCGTTTAAAGTTTCAATTATTGCGACAATATTAACATTAATTATAGGGGTACCACTGGCATATTTTGCGACTGTATACAAAATACGTGGTAAAAAAACTTTAAATATTGTCATCATTCTATCTTCGATGTCAGCGCCTTTTATTGGTGCTTATTCTTGGATTCTATTGTTGGGTCGAAGTGGTGTTATTACTAAGTTCTTTAGCAGTACTTTCGGCATTAAGATTCCTGAAATATATGGATTTAGGGGTATCTTACTGGTTTTAACCTTACAGTTATTTCCGCTTGTTTATCTTTATATTCAAGGGGCATTGAATTCGGTGGATAACACTTTATTTGAGGCTTCTGAGAGTATGGGTATTACGGGTGTGAAGCGTTTCTTTAAAGTTGTGATTCCTTTGATTAAGCCTACAATCTTTGCGAGTGCGTTGCTTGTGTTCATGCGTGCGTTTGCTGACTTTGGAACACCGATGTTGATTGGTGAGGGTTATCGTACGTTTCCTCGTTTAATCTTTGATCAATTTATTTCTGAGGTTGAGACGGATGCGGGGTTTGCTGCTGCGATTTCTGTTATTGCGATTTTGATTACTACCGCGGTATTCTTATTCCAAAGATGGTTGTCTAATAGAAATCAATTTTCTATGAGTGCACTTCATTCAATTCGACCTAAGAAGATGAAGGGGGCTATGAACTGGTTGGTTCATGGTTTCATTTATGGGACAGTTGCTTTGGCTTATATGCCTCAGTTATATGTCTTTTATACTTCGTTCTTGAATACGTCGGGATTAATATTTGTGCCTGGTTATTCTTTGGATAGTTATCGTCAGGCGTTCAGTCGTTTGGGTAACAGTATTCAGAATACGTTTATCATTCCAGGTATTTCCTTAATTATTATCATATTCTTAGCTGTGCTGATTGCTTATGTTGCGGTTAGAAGAAGAAATGCGCTGACTGCGGCTGTGGATTCGGTTACGATGATTCCTTATATCATTCCGGGTTCTGTGATTGGGATTGCATTATTAACAACGTTCTCTAAGCGTCCGTTCTTGTTGGCGGGGACGTTTACGATTATGGTTGTGGCGTTGGTTATTCGACGGGTTCCTTATACGATTCGAAGTTCTGTTGCTATTTTGTCTCAGATTTCGATTTCGGTTGAGGAGGCGGCGATTTCTCTTGGTGCCAGTAAATCTAAAACTTTCTTTAAAATTACTGTGCCAATGATGGCTTCTGGTATCATCTCTGGTGCGATTCTTTCGTGGATTACGATGATTTCTGAGTTGTCCACTGCAATCATTCTTTATACGGGTCGAACTCAAACGATGACGATCTCTATTTATACTCAAGTTATTCGGGGTAATTATGGAATTGCGGCTGCATTATCAGCAATCTTGTCATTCTTGACCATCATCTCCTTGTTGGTCTTTATGAAACTTTCGAAAACTGGAGATGTCACAATATAATAGATTTGTGATTCATTAATATTATTAAATTCCATTATTTTCTCTCATTAGGTCGTTCGGTCCATCCCGAGCGACCTTTTACATGAAAGGCTTAGGATATTTAGATTGGATATGGGTTATAATATGCATATGAAAACTAAAAAATATGAGCATTCATTTGAAGGAAAGATACAAGATGCGTTGAGTCGTTATGGGCGCGTTTCTTTTATCTTGCTTTTGATTGCGATGCTCATTTTTATTTCCTTTGATTATTTTTTTCAGTCGGTGATTGCTGCTTCTGTGAGTCAGCGTAATGTTGAGAAAAGAATTGTGAATATGGAAACTGAGCTTTTATCATTCATGTCTTCTTTGGATGAGGTTGAGAGTAACTCGGATTTCTACCAGCGTTTTTATAGTTTTTCTATAGCACAGGGAATTCGGGGTAATGTGATTGTTTATGATTCTGATATGAAGATCAAATATATTACGCAGCCTGCGCTTGAGGGTTCTATTTATAATCATACCTATCATGAGTTGTTTATTAATCGAGTTGAAAGGGAAGGTTTACCTTTGTTGTCTTCGAGTATGCGTCAGGATGCGATGACCCCTTCAATGAATACTTTGATGTATGGAAAACAGATAGATGATATTAACGGGAATGTGATGAGTATCATCTTTTATATTGATTCTTATGTGCTTAGGGATTTCTTACAACATCAATCTGTCAGTCAAATGTTGATTACGGATTCTAATGATTATGTGGTTTCGACAACATCTCAGTCTTTTGTGGGTTCTTTGAATCGCTTTGTTGATGTTGATTCTTTGGACTTATCTGAGGCGAAGTATCATGTTAGACACAAATCTTTGGGTGATGGTCACCTTAACATCTATGCATTGGTCATTCAGAAGCCTTTGTTTGAACAGTATGGTTGGATGTTGGTATTTATGTTCTTAACTGCTTTGATCTTAAGACAGTCCCATAAGAAGGTTTCTGCGCGTATCGGTCGTGAGGCAAGTGGTTCTATTAATAAGTTAGTCTTGGCGGTAAATGATATTAAGGCAGGTAATTTAAGAACGAATGTCAGGATTGATTCTAATGATGAGTTTGAGTTGCTTGGTGATGAGTTTAATATGATGTCTGATCAATTAAACTTCTTAATGAATCGTAATGAACAGTTAGTGGAGTTAAGGAAGAATGCTCAGATTAAGCAGCTTGAAGCACAGTTTAATCCTCATTTTCTTTATAATTCTTTGGAAACCATTCGTTATTTAAGTGCTTATGATATCAAGCGTGCTCAAAAGCTCATATTAAATATTACAAAGTTGTTGAGATACAGTATTGATGGTGAACAGAGTTTGGTGCGATTTGGGGATGATCTTGAGTATGTTGGTTTATATTTAGAAATTAATAAAATTCGATTGGATGAGCGATTTGATTATCGTGTTGAGGTTGAAGATGGGCTCTTAGACGTGTTAATGCCAAAGCTCATGATTCAACCCTTAATTGAGAACAGTTTAAAGCATGGTTATCGTGACCGGGATACGCTTAGCGTTGCGATTGTGGGTTATGAGGATATTGAAAATATTTATATTGAGGTCAGTGATAATGGTACCGGTATGACTCAGGATATTTTAGATAAAGTACTCCAGATGGCTAAGAATCCAAATATTGACAGTGAAAATTATGGATTACACAGTATTGTTCAAAGACTTAATTTAATTTATGGTGAAAAGAGTCACGTTGACATTCAAAGTAGTGAAAAGGGAACGCGAATTTGCTTGATCATTCCAAAAGAGAGCATCGATCGTGATTAGGGGGTGGTTTTATGTTTAAGGTATGTGTCATTGAAGATGAAACCATACTAAGAAAAGGTTTGATTGCTTCAATGGACTGGAAATCACTGAACTGTGAAGTGGTTGGAGAAGCAGGCAACGGAAAAGAAGGCATTAAACTGATTGAGAAAGAGAAACCAGATTTAATTATCTTGGATATCAACATGCCCATTATGGATGGTCTTGAAATGATATCTAAGTTGCCTGCTAACATGTTTGCTTTTATTATTGTGAGTGGTCACTCTGAGTTCTCTTATGCTAAGAAGGCCATTCGATATGATGTGAGTGAGTATTTATTAAAACCACTTGATCATGAACTATTGGAAGAAGCGATTGTTAGGGCAATCGAAGATTTAGTAATGAGACGTTATTTTGTTTCAAGAGAAGCTAAAAATAAGAAAGAAAGCTTTCATATTTTGGATCTAGATCAAAAAGTAGATTCAATTACCTTATCAGTGGCACTTGATTACATCGCATCTCATTATCATGAGAAATTAAGTATGGAAGATTTAAAGCAAGTCACTCAAAAATCTTCGACTTCAATTTCTAACAGATTTCAATCTCATTTGAATATCAGTTTTAATGATTATTTAACGAGATACCGAATCCAAACATCAGTTAACTTGATCAAAGAACTTAAGTACCATCTCTATGAGGTTGCGGAACAAGTTGGCTTTAGTGATTATAAGTATTTCAATCAAGTCTTTAAAAAAGTAGTGGGTGTTTCACCTAAGATTGTTGAAACATATTATCTGAGAAAATAAAGGGGG
>CBDUDQ010000050.1:0-9062 GCA_965365985.1 uncultured Erysipelothrix sp.
AATTCCAGGTCAAATATACAAAACAATCCCTTATGTAGCCACATTACTGGTATTGTTATTTACTTCTAAGAAATCTGCTGCTCCGCGATCACTTGGGGAACCTTATGATCAAGGGAAACGTTAATTTTTAGAAATTGAGTATCAAAAAGTAATGACTTATTAATAAAGTAAAGGTTGGTGCGAAAGCGCCAGCCTTTTTCTTTGGTTTGGGGCCCTTTTACTTAATTGTTTAAGGTTTACAAGTGTCCATATAGATGGTATAATCATAAAGGCACAAAAGTGCTTACACACACCATGGATGAATTGACTCCGTGCTCTTAATAAGAGTTGTCAATTTGTGGAAGTGGTGGAGGACTAACGGAAAGGTGGATTTATAGTTATGTCAAATGAATACAACGCTACAGCAAATGTAGTATCAATGAGAAAGTTATTAGAGAGTGGGGTACATTACGGTCATCAGACTCGTCGTTGGAACCCAAAAATGAAACCATTCATTCATTCTGCTAAAAACAGAATTTATATTATCGACTTAGAAAAAACAGTCGCTAAATTGAATGAAGCATATATCGCACTTCGCGAAATTGCTGAAAAAAATGGTAAATTATTGATTGTTGGAACAAAGAAACAAGCACAAACAATTGTTGTTGAAGAGGCACTTCGTAGTGGATCATTCTTCATTAACCAACGTTGGTTGGGTGGAACTTTAACAAACTTCCGTACAATCCAAAAGAGTATTCGCCGTTTACTTGAAATCGAAGAAATGGAAAACTCAGGATCAATTAATGTTTATACTAAAAAAGAAGTTTCACTTCTATTAAAAGAAAAAGATCGTTTGGAAAACTTCTTAGGCGGAATCAAGGAAATGAAAAAACTTCCTGATGCTGTATTCGTAGTTGATCCACTTGAAGATGCTAACGCAGTTGCTGAAGCACGTAAATTAGGAATCCCAGTATTCGGTATCGTTGATACTAACTGTGATCCTGATGCAGTAGATTATGCTATTCCTGGTAATGATGACGCAATCCGTGCAATCCGCACAATTGTTGGTGTCATGGCAGATGCAATGATCGAACCAAAAGCTGGTGTCTTACAAGTTGCTTATCAAGATGAGCGTGAAGATATCACAATGAAAGACGTTATTGTTAACGTTGATCAACAACAAATTGAGAATGATCGTCGCCGTCGTGCACGTTTTGATGATCGTAAACGTCGTGATGACCGTCGTCGTGCACCTCGTTTCCCTCGTCCAACAACTGGTACAGGGGCTCCAAGACCTGCAACATCTGCTCCTAGAGCAGCAACTAGCACAAACACAAGTGATGCTAGCAAACCTGAAGTAAAGAAAGAGGCGTAAATAAATGACAATTAGTGCAAAATTAGTAAAAGAACTTCGTGATCGTACTGGAGCTGGAATACTTGATTGTAAAAAAGCTTTAGAAGCGAATGAAGGTAATGTTGATAAGTCAATTGATTGGTTGCGTGAGAAGGGTATTGCTTCTGCTCAAAAGAAATCAGGCCGTATCGCTGCTGAAGGAACCACAAACGTACTTGTTGATGGTAACAATGCAATTATCTTAGAAATGAACTCTGAAACAGATTTTGTTGCTAAGAACACTCAATTTGTTGAATTAGTTGACAATGTGAGTCGTGTTATTTTAGATGCTAAATCTGCTTCTGTTGAAGAAGCATTAGAATTAGACTTAAATGGCGAAAAAGTAAATGATGCAATTATTGCTGCTACAGCAACAATCGGCGAAAAAATTACTCTACGTCGTTTCGTTATCTTAACAAAAGAAGACGCACAAGAATTCGGATCATACATTCACATGGGTGGAAAAATTTCTGCTTTAACTGTGGTTACTGGTTCTGAAGAAGTTGCGAAAGACATGGCAATGCAAGTTGCTTCAATGGCTCCTTCTTATGTTTCTCAAAAGGATATTCCTGCTGAGTCAATCGAAAAAGAAACAAACATTCAAGTTGAAATTGTAAAAAATGACCCTGAGTTGGCTGAGAAACCAGAAAAAGTCGTCGCAGGAATCATCAAAGGTCGTGTAAGTAAATCACTTCAAGACATTTCTTTAGTTGACCAAATTTATTTCAAAGATGGAAAAGCTAAAGTTGCTGCTTTCTTAAAAGCTGAAAAAGCTGAAGTTAAAACGTTTGTTCGTTACGCTTTAGGTGAAGGCATTGAGAAAAAAGTTGAAGACTTTGCTGAAGAAGTTGCTAAAGCTTCTCAAGTTTAATTTTACTAAGGACACATACTTTTGTGTCCTTTTTTTGAAAGGAAAATGACGATATGTATAAACGTGTTTTACTTAAATTAAGTGGAGAGGCATTGTCTAACGGACACGACATTTTTGATCGTGATGTTTTAGATAATTTATCAATTCAAATCAAACAAATTGTTGAAGATGGTGTTGAAGTCGCAATTGTTGTGGGTGGAGGAAACTTTGTTCGTGGAAGAATGGCCGAGGAATTGGGCATCGACCGCGTTCAAGTTGATTCTATGGGGATGCTTGGAACAGTTATTAATGCTTTAGCCATTCAAGGGGCACTTGAAAGACACGGTGTTAACACACGTGTTCAAACAGCCATTGACATGACTAAGGTTGCTGAACCGTTTATTCCTCGACGTGCAATTCGTCACCTTGAAAAAGGTCGTGTGGTTGTATTCGGAGCAGGAACTGGATCAGCTTTTTTCTCAACCGATACAACAGCAGCTTTAAGAGCATCTGAAATTAAAGCAGATGTAATTTTAATGGCTAAAAATGGTGTTGATGGCGTTTACAGTGCGGACCCTAAATTAGATCCACTGGCTGTTCGCTATGAAAATCTTTCATACATGCAAGTGCTTCAAGAGGGGCTTTCAATCATGGATTCGACAGCAACTTCTATGTGTATGGATAATGATATTGATTTAATTGTCTTTAATATGAACGAAGAAAATAATATAATAAAGGCAGCTCGTGGGGAAGCAGTTTGTACACGAGTCTCTAAAGGAGGAAAATAATATGGATAACTTAAATGAAGAAGGCATCATGATGATGGATGAAGTCATTGAGCATTATAAAGGACGTCTTGGAACATTGCGTTCTGGTCGTGCGAACTCATCAATGCTACATGGCATCACCATTGATTATTATGGAACTGAAACACCCCTAGAACAAATGGGTTCAATTTCTGTTTCAGAAGGACGTCAATTGGTCGTTAAATTATTTGATCCTTCAGCACTAAAAGATGCTGAGCGCGCAATTAACGATTCACACTTGAAATTACCAGTTCAAAACGATGGTCAACTTTTAAGAATTAACGTACCACAACTCACTGAAGAAACACGTCGTGATGTGTCTAAAAACGTCAGTGTATTCGCTGAAGAAGCCAAAGTTGGGATTCGTAATGTTCGTAGAGATCTAAACGATTCAATTAAAAAAATGGAAAACTTACCTGAAGATCAGGAAAAAGGATTCTTAGAAGACGTTCAAGACTTAACCGATTCATACATCAAAAAAATTGATCAAATCGCAAAAGAAAAAACTGTCGAGATCATGACAATTTAATATGAGTACGCCTAAACATGTGGCCATCATTATGGATGGTAACGGTCGTTGGGCACAAAAGCAAAAAAAAGCGCGCACATTTGGACACTACTATGGTAGTGAGAATGTGCGCGAAATTGCTTTAGCTTCATTGGATTTAGGAATCGAAGCAGTGACCCTTTATACATTTTCAACAGAAAATTGGAAAAGACCCCAATCAGAAATAGATTATTTAATGAAGTTACCAGCTATTTTCTTTGATAAATTCCTTAAAGAACTCATGGAAAAAGGCATACGCATTCACACCATTGGTGATTTGAGTAAAATCCCTGATAAAACAAGAAAAGTTATGATGAATGCAGTAGAAAAAACAAAACACAACAATAAATTGGTTTTGAATTTCGCAATTAACTATGGTTCACGTGATGAGATTGTTCGTGCAGCTCAAAAATTGATTGATTCTAAAGTAGAGACAGTTACTGAAGAACTTTTCGAACAAATTCTTGATACAAGAGGCTTACCAGAAGTGGATTTACTCATCAGAACGGGTGGAGATAAACGTTTGAGTAATTATCTATTATGGCAGCTTGCTTATGCTGAACTGTGCTTTGTTGATGAAGCATGGCCAGACTTTACAAGAGATGTATTTGAAAACTTAATTCATGACTTTGATTTAAGAAATCGAACATTTGGAGGCCTTAAATGAAAGAAAGAATACTCACTGCCATTGGGCTAATTTCTGTGGTACTATTTGCCACATTCATTCATCCAGACGGCATTTTATATCTGCTATATCTATTCATAGCTGTAGCGACCTATGAAGTATTTGAACTTAAGGTAAAAAAGTTTAAAATATGGGTTTTATTTTTCATTCTCTCCTTCGTATTTTGGGGTGGATGGATCGACTTTGCAATGTACGGAATCTATGTTTCTGTATTAATGGTCAGTCTGTTTGTATTAACCATATTTTTTGACTGGTTTGAATTTGAAGATCTCACGTATTTATTCTTGATGATCATGCTTCTAACTTTAGCAATTCAGTCTATTCAAGTGGTCTTAGCTTATGGTAATCCAATGTTATTTTATATCTTTATCGCAACATTTGCGACGGACACATTTGCGTTCTTTGGCGGTTATTTTTTTGGTAAACATAAACTTGCTCCAAAAATTTCACCTAAGAAAACAATTGAAGGATCCATATCTGGATTTGTCATGTCAGTCATTATTTCTTTGGCTTTTGCATATTTTGTAATTCCAAATAAATTACCTGCACATGTATTCGTTGTTGTGAGTCTTGTGATTCCCATTATCTCTCAAATTGGAGATTTATCTTTTTCAATCATCAAAAGACAATTTAAGTTAAAAGACTTCGGAAGAATTTTCCCGGGTCATGGTGGTGTTTTGGATCGCATTGATTCTGTTATCTTTGCTTTAATTGCTTTTAATTTAATTATTTTAGTATTATAGGAGGGTACCATATGACATTTTTTATGAATATTGTTTATTTTGTTTTAGTATTGGGTTTACTTGTTTTCATTCATGAACTGGGTCACCTCTTAGCTGCCAAAGCTTTTGGCGTTTACTGTCAAGAGTTTGCTTTAGGAATGGGTCCAAAACTCTTCTCATACAAGAGAAAGAACGCAGAAACAACCTATAGCATTCGTGCATTACCTATCGGTGGTTTTGTATCGATGGCAGGTGAGCCAGGTGAAGGGGACATGAATGTGCCATTTGAGCGCAGCATTCCAGGAATTAAACCGTGGAAACGCCTCATCATCATGCTTGCAGGAATCTTCATGAACTTTGTTTTGGCAATTATTATTTTCATGGGAATATTTTTCGTTAATGGTACAGTAGATGTGCCACCAGCAATCGTTGAGCGCGTTGCAGAAAATTCCCCAGCTGAAAAAGCTGGCATCCTTGCAGGAGATCAAATTGTTAAATTAGAGTTCTTTAATGGAAAAACACTTAAAGTTGATACATTCAACGAACTGACTTTGGGTGTGGTCACTTATGCGGACCGTGAACTTAAGGTAACGGTTGATCGATCAGGTGAAGAAAAGACCTTATCAATGACCCCTCAAAAAGATGGCGATCGATACATCATTGGTGTATATCCAATTCAAGGACAACACCGTTCCGTCAACATCTTTGAGTCAATCAGCCTCGCTTGGTTTGAAGTTGTGTCAGTGGTCAGCTCCCTTATATTTGTCTTATCCAGTCTTGTTAAAGGCATCGGAACTGAGGCAGTGGGGGGACCGATAGAAATATTTAAGATTACAGGTCAAGTTGCACAGGGAGGCATTCTATTCTTCTTTGTATTAGTAGCCAGCTTATCTGTGAACCTTGCAGTCATGAACTTGCTTCCCATTCCAGTATTGGACGGGGGTCGGGCTTTACTGACAATCATTGAAATGATTATCAGAAGACCGATACCTAAGAAATTAGAAAATGCAATCATGTCAGTGGGTCTTGTAATGATGCTTGTGATATTTGTTTTAATCATGTACAAAGACATATTCATGTAAGCTAAAATAATCGGGCTTAATATTGATTTGTAATTGTGCTATAATAATGAAAAGAGGTGGCATATGTCGTATACAGTAAAAGTAATGAGTTTTAAACCAACATGGGCAGCAGTCATGAAAATGACAATCCCGGATTATTCACGTGACTTACATCGCCAAGCCATTTTAACCATTAAAAAAGAGTTGAAACGCAGTGGTGTTGAATTGGCGGATGAAGCATATGATTATTCAATTGCTTTTGATTCTGATCATCGTATTGAATTGGTAGATATTGAGTTCTATGTGGCTGTAAAAGCACCAGGAACTGATAACGAAACGATTCAATTTAAACAAATTCCAATGCACGATAAAATGATTCGAATTGTTTCCGATTCATTTTCTGATGTGCACACAGGTCTTGCTGAATGGATGCATGAGAACAGTTTCATGGCAGATGGCAATCTTCGTCAAGTTATTTCCGATGAAGGACAGTTTGTCTTTGATTGTGCTATCAGACCCTCAGACGATTAATTAAATACAAAAAAACTCACTTTTTAATAAAGTGAGTTTTTTATTTGGAAAATGTATTAAATTACATTACGAATACAATGGCAATGAAATGAGAGATGCTGGCTAAGTTAATGAAGACATGCCATATTGCATGATAGTACTGTTTATCTTTTTGCATATAGAAATAAGTACCCACACTATAAAATACACCACCCAATCCAATTAAGAAAATAAACAAAGGGGAACTGTTTTTAATGAGTGTTGGCATCAACAAGACTGCTGACCAACCCATTAAAAGAAAGATTGTTACCATAACTTTAGCATTGGCAGTTTGAGCCAAAGCCTTATACAGAATTCCAATACTTGCTGCTGTCCACTGCAAAGCTACAATGGCATAACCCAAAGGTCCACCAATTACATAGAGTGCTATAGGTGTAAATGACCCCGCTATAGCCACAAAAATGAAGACATGGTCCAAAACCCTAAACACATACTTGTGCTTGGTATCATAGCTCATCGCATGATACAGAGTAGAACCAAGAAACATAAGAAATAAAGAAATAATGAATACTGAAACTCCCACTGCCAATACGATGCCACCTTTAAGATAACCAGTGATCGCGACATAAGGATATGCAATTAACAAAGAAGCTGCCATTACACCGTGCGTAACAGAATTGATTGTTTCTTCTTTAAAGCTTAACTGAACATTGTTTCTCATAGAAATATTTTCGCTCATATATTACTCCTCGTCTTTTTTTTATACATTTTTATTTTAACACAAGTTTCGCTTCAAATGTAAAAGTTGTGTGAAATCAAATGACTGTTCTTTTCTATCACCTCTTTGTGATATAATGGGGATTGTATTAAAGGGGTGTATGGATGAAAAACAAAATAATGAAAAAGACTATATTATATTTAATGACTATATTACTAATTACTTTAAGTTTATTTAACAATGATCGATATAATGCCGAAGCCGATACAGCTGTTTTTTCTGTTCATAGAATAGATGAAAATGGTGTTTTCTCCGGGTCAATTTTCGATACAAAAGATTTTAATGAAGCAAATAATAGAATGTATGCAGAAGCAGCGGTTGCTCCAAACGTAGTAGTTTTATCTACTGAAAGCAAGAGTCCATGGATGATAGTAGCAGCAGATAGAGCAATGATCCACTCATATCCTTATAGAACGGGACAACCAGGGGCAAGTGATACAGCGCCAGGAAACACCTTGAATTTGTATAATAACAATTCTTTTGGTTCTAAAATAAGTTATATACATGGGGAATACAAAATGTATTATGAAAAAACTGAAATAAATAATAACAATAATCTAGTTTCTAAAATGAATTTTCAAGGTGTCACTGGTTTTGTTGATTTAAACAAAACAGATATAATTCCCATGATTTTTATTGAAAAAGGAATACCATTCCTACTTGGAGGTAATGAACAGTACTACTCAACTCCAAGAACATCTTATAGAAAAGTTTTTAGTTCGGACTTTTATAAAGTTGACTATGACCCATCTACTAGACTAAATGAAATTACTTTAGTGTACGAAAAAACTTTAAATGAGACATTAGGAGGAACCGAACTAACATATGGTGTTGCTCCTACGTGGCTAACTCCTGGAATTTATTATTCTAGAGATGGAGTCACGTTTTACACTGATATTGATTTAAAGAATGTTGTTATGAATAATGGAGTTGTCGGAGAGCATTATGCATATTTCCAATGGTTACCAATTAGGACTCTCTCCAATTTTACTGCAGAAGATTTCTCTAATGATTTAATTAGAGTAGGTAGAAATTCGAATTCAGTCATCACTGGAAATGAAAATGAATTTGTCGATAGTGGCAGGAAATACGGAATGAACTCTCTACTAGTATATGCTCAAGCAGCTTTGGAAAGTGCTCATGGTACTTCAACTTATGCAACCCAAAGATTTAACTTATTTGGTGTCGATGCTGTTGATTCGAATCCAGATAATGCAGGATGGTTCGTTAGTGCTCCCTCATCAATAAGACAGCAAATGAATTACACATTACGTGGTTATCTTTCATTAAATGATTGGAGATTTAATGGTTATTCCTACGGGAATAAAGGATCAGGTATTTCAACAAGATATGCTTCAGATCCATTTTATGGCATTAAAATTTCCTCTGTAGCATATAAAGCAGATAAAGAAAGAGGATTCAAAGATTTAAATACTATTAGTTTAGGAAAAATAAACGATAATTTAGATTTAAATGTGAGACCTATTCCTGCTGATACTTTACCTCCAATATACACTATGAAAAAAAATAAAATTAATCAAATAATTCCTATATATGGAGAACAGGATGGATTTTATAAAACGAATATAACACAACCATTAATTGATGGAAAAACAATTCCATTTATTAAAGGGGATAATTCTACAGATTATTTATTGAACTTAGAAGAAACATTTGGTTATGTATCTTCTAATTTATCACACACAACAAAAATTGCTACAGCATCAGCCA
>CBDUDQ010000051.1:0-8702 GCA_965365985.1 uncultured Erysipelothrix sp.
TTATCTGCAGCTGTTGAGAATACTTGTGATTTAGATGTAGGAATTGTTGTATTTCTTTCAATAAGTGTCGTCATAACGCCACCCATTGTTTCGATACCCAATGATAATGGTGTAACGTCTAATAAGAGTACATCCGAAACATCACCTGAGATGACGCCTGCTTGGATAGCAGCTCCCATTGCTACTACTTCATCAGGGTTGACTGATTTGTTTGGTTCTTTTCCTAATTCTTGTTTTACTGCTTCTACTACAGCAGGAATACGGGTTGATCCACCAACTAGGATAACTTGGTTGATGTCATTTTTTGTAAGTTTTGAATCGCGTAATGCGTTTCTAACCGGAATTAATGTACGTTCAACTAATTTCTTAGTCATTTCATCAAATTTAGCACGAGATAGAGTTGTTTCTAAGTGAAGCGGTCCTGCTTCTCCTGCTGAAATAAATGGTAGTGAGATTTGTGTGTTCACTGTTGAAGAAAGTTCTTTTTTAGCTTTTTCTGCTGTTTCTTTTAATCTTTGCATTGCCATTTTGTCTTTTGCTAAGTCGACGCCATTTTCTTTTTTGAATAGGTCTACTAAGTAATCAACGATCAAGTGGTCAAAGTCATCTCCACCTAGAGTGTTGTCTCCTGATGTAGCAAGAACTTCGAATGTACCATCAGCAAGATCAAGAATAGAAACGTCAAATGTTCCACCACCAAGGTCAAATACTAAGATTTTTTGTTCAATTTCTGTTTTATCCATACCGAATGCAAGTGCTGCAGCCGTAGGTTCGTTAATAATACGTTCAACTTCAAGTCCTGCAATCACACCAGCATCTTTTGTTGCTTGACGTTGTGCATCATTGAAATATGCAGGTACTGTAATGACTGCTTTAGTAACTTTTTCACCCAAGTAGTCCTCTGCGTATGATTTCATGTATGAAAGGATCATTGCAGAGATTTCTTCTGGTGTATATTCTTTACCTTCTAATGTAACTTTTTTACCTGAACCAATCAAACGTTTGATTGAACTCACTGAGTTAGGGTTAGTTACTACTTGACGTTTTGCTGCGTCCCCTACAATTCTTTCACCGTTCTTGAATGAAACGACTGAAGGGGTAGTACGGTTACCTTCTGGGTTTGTGATTACTTTAGCTTCTTTACCTTCCATTACTGAAACGGCAGAGTTTGTTGTTCCTAAGTCAATACCAATAATTTTACTCATGTTTTAATTTCCTCCTGTTTTTTATTTTTCTATTTTATTTAATAATTTATTTATTACTTGCTAACTTTAACGTAACTTGCACGCAAGACACGGTCTTTTAGCATATATCCTTTTTGAAGTTCGGCAACCACAATATTTGGCTCGACCCCTTCAATTTCTTCTGTCATCATTGCTTGATGAATATTGGGATCGAATTCTTGATCCACTGCTTTTATTGCGACCACACCCTCTTCAGATAATGAAGCGACCAATTGATCATAAATCATTTGAATGCCATTCTTGAATGAAGCATCATTTGAATCTTGATTTAGTGCGCGTTCTAAATTATCTAAAACTGGTAACACTTCAAAAGCGAAACTTTGAATGCGATATTTTCGCATGACTTCACTTTCTCGTTGTAATCTTTTTTTCGTGTTTTCTGTATCCGCATAGGCTTTAAGATAATCATTTTTTGATTCCTTAAGCTGTTCTTTTAGGACAGAAATTTCTTCTTTTAGTAACTCTACTTCTGTGAGTTCTAATAGGTTTTCTTTTTCTGTATTTAGTTCTTCTGGATTTTCAGAGTTCATTATTTTTTCTTCTTTTTTCATTTTTTTCTTTTTTAGTTTTTCTGTGTCTTCTTTACTCATCAGATCCGCCTTTCCCATACACTTCTTCAATTAATTCTGAGACATATTCTACCAATGATACGATGCTTCCATAGTCCATTCGACTGGGTCCTACTAACATTAGTTTATGTCCTGTATCGTTTAGTGTATCAAACGATGATGAAATCACTGCCATGTCATCAATCCAATGTAATTCGCTGTGTTTACTTTTCTTTAGCTTTACATGTTCATGACCGACCGATAATTCTCGCCACATTTGGCTGTCTTCTAACATAGACATCAGTTCCCGCATTTTTTCGACATTTGCAAATTCAGGTTGCATCATCATATTGTTTTGCCCACTAAAGTAAACTTCATCTTGAGCAAATCTTAGAAATGCACCTACAAACGCCTCAAACAATACTTCATACTGAACAATTCTTTGAGATAAAATGGGTCTAATGCTTTCCATCTTATCAATCACTTGAGATAAGGGCGTTCCCACTAAACGGTCGTTGAGAATGTTTGTACAATTCTCTATATCATTTAGGTTTACATCATCCTCAAATTTGAAAATTCTATTTTCACTGTGATCTGACTCAGTTGTAAAGATTGCCATAGCAGATCTATCATTCAAAGGGATCAGTTTTACATTTTTCAGTGCCTCATTCATACCACTTGGACCCAAAACTACTGAGGTCAATTTTGTCATATGAGATAGAATCTCTGAACTTCTTTTTATGGCTTCGTCAATTCCAATCCTTCGATCGGAAAATATTGTATCAAGAGCCAATTCCACAGAATTATTTGATTCTGTTTCCATCAAGTGTTCAACATAAAATCGATATCCAGATGAAGAAGGAACCCGACCACTGGAAGTATGTGTTTTCTCCAACAAGCCAATTCTTTCAAGATCCTGCATTTCATTGCGAATCGTCGCAGATGAATAAGACAAATTATATTTATCAATTAAAGTCTTTGAACCAATTGGTTCTGCTGTATTGATAAACTCTTTAACAATCGCTTTGAATATTTCAATTTTTCGCGGTGTTAACATTTTATTTGCCTCCTTTCAATCAACATTTTTTATGTCTAGTACTATCTTACACCATCTCTTTAGCACTGTCAACTATCAAGTGCTAAAATTGACGTTTTTCCTGTGTTACCTTTGACACTAAGCCCCTTTTCTCGTATACTAATCATTAATAAGAAGGAGAATCAACTATGAAAAAAATTGCAATTGTTTGCGATTCATCAGTATCATTTACTAAACAAGAGGTAAAACAATTTGACGTATATATTGCTCCACTTATCGTAACCCACCATAACCGTGCTTATGTTGATGGCATCGATATTACAAACGTCGAGCTGAATAATTTATTACGAGAGAAAGTTAAAGTCACAACATCTCAACCAAATATTGGAACGATTATTGATATTTTAGAATATATTAAATCAAAAGAATATGACCACACCTATATATTGAGTGTGGGAACTTCATTATCTGGCACAATGGGTGGATTCTCTCACGCACTTAAAAATGTTAAATTAGATAACTGTACATTAATAAACACATACTCAATTACTGGACCGGTTCAACAAATGGTTAGAGCCATTCGTCAAATGAACCAAGAAGACAAATCGATTCATGAGATCACAGCCGTTCTAAACAGCATGGTCAACGATCAGGTTTCTTACCTATTCCCCAGAACCTTGGATAATGTTATTCAATCTGGTCGCGTCTCGCGAGCCAGTGCAACCGTAGCGTCATTATTAAAAGTAAGAGTCTTACTTGTTTTAGAACTCAAAGCGAAAGCCATTGAAAAGATGACAGTCGCAAGGTCAGAGAAGAAAATTTTCCAATCTATTATTGAAGATTTTATAAAGCATAAAGTAACGCCAAAAACACATGACATCTATTTACTTGAAAGTGAAGGCATGGAAACACTCTTAAACTTTAAAGAACAAATGACAGAGAAAATAGGCGACTTTAAAACATTCTTTGTTAACCTCCCTGCTGCAGTTGCAGTGCATGGTGGTATCGGATGTATTGCCGTTCAGTTTGTACCAAAGATTAATTTATAGCAGTAAAAAGACTTCCTAACGGAAGTCTTTTTACTTATTTTATCACTCTATGTGTGATATATTCAAACACTTCCAAAATGACATAACTGAGTGCAGTCAATAAGAATGTCACCTGAACTCTCAAGAAAGAAAAATTACTAATGTTTAGATAACTAGAGAAGACAATTGAAAGTGTAACCAACAAGACTGTCGATAACGCAAAGACAGCCACCCTTTGCCAATTAAGAGGTTGAAACACTTTATACACTAACATGAATGATAGAAATACAGTCGCATAATACATCATGGTTATTTTGATCTCATGAGGATCAGAAAGATTTAAAATAATTACGTATATAACGGCCATCGTCATTGCTACAGGAATGATATAGCGACCTACCTCTTTAAGAATGGGACGCTTTTGTTTAACTGCTGATGTTTCAAATGTAATCAATGAAGATGGCATCCCTTCAACAAACATGGACATCACAGTCAACTGAATTGGAATGAATGGATAGGCAGTATTGGTTACAATCGCAATCATCGCCAATACAAATGTCATCATTGTTCTTAAATAATACATCGAAGCACTTCGACTGATATTATTTGTTACTAAACGCCCCTCCATAACCACATCAACCATTGTAGAAAATTCGTTATCCAGTAAAATCATCTGTGAAATCTGACGGGCCGCAGAACTACCCGCGCCCATTGCCACCGAACAATCAGCTGATCTTAGAGCCAGGACATCATTGACACCATCCCCTACCATACAAACCTTCAGGTCATTCTTTTGAAGCATTTTGATCATTTTTTGTTTTTGGTATGGAGATGCACGTCCAATTACATTGTAGTTCATAACAGCGTGTTCAAGCTCATCATCAGATTGTACATCTCTTACATCAATGGCCTTATCCCCTTCTTGTATGCCTGCTTGTATCGCTACAGCGAGCAGAGTTTGAATGTGATCACCCGAAATAATTTTAACTTTTACTTCATTTTCATTAAAGAATGTTAATGTATCTTTTGCATCAAAACGTAAAGGATCTTTAATTGCTATGAATGCCAATGGTTTTAAGTCATTAGAATCAAAGCTTGTTTCACCTTTTGCAACAAGAAGAATTCTAGCGCCTTCTTTCTGAGCAATTATTATTGATTCAGGATAATCATAATTTGGAATTAAAAAATCAGGTGCTCCCAAAAATATAAATTCATTTTCAGAAAACTTCATGGCTCCCCATTTACGCGAAGAAGAGAAACCCATCTTGTCTTTTACTTCAAAGTGAGAAACAGATTTAAAATGATCTTTTAATGCATTGGTCGTGGAATCTTCATCCAGTGAATAAGAAAGGTATGTTTCGATATAATCATTAACTTTCGACTCTGGCTCTAAATAAAGCACCTGATCAACAGACATGACCCCTTCTGTTAGAGTACCAGTTTTATCGATACATAAGATATCCACTTTAGATAGAGTCTCAATAGAATAAATAGATTGAACCAAGGTCCTTTTTCTACCCAATCTAAAAACCGAAACAGCAAAACTCAAAGAAGCAAGTAAAACCAAACCTTTTGGTAAAAGTCCCAGTAAAACAGTCGCTGTAGTTGTAACTGTAACAGCCAAGGAATTTTCCCTAATTACGTAAGCTTGTATAAGTAATATCGCGCCAATCGGAACTACAATTTTTCCGCAAATATCAGCGACACGAGAGAAAGTATCCATTAAGACTGATCGCACTTCTTTTTCTTTTCTTACATCAGCCATTATTTTTTGAGCGTAATTATCTACTCCAACTCGAATTACCTTTGCATAAGCATGACCAGAACTGACAAAGCTACCTGAAAGTATCTCATCTCCTGGTTTCTTATTGACGGCTTTAGATTCTCCAGTTAACATCGATTCATTCATTTCTAAATTTTCATCTAATAATATAGAATCACTGGGAATTTGATCTCCTGTCTTAAAATATATAATATCATCGGTCACTAAGTCATCATTTGAAACTGAAATCAATTCTCCATTTCTGATAACCTGACTTGACTCATTAATAAGCAAGTTTAATTTCTCAACCATACGCTTAGAACGTATGGTTTGATAAGACTGAATTCCAATATTCATAATTGTCGTATTAATAAAAAACAAAGAAAGATAGGCTTTTACATAAAACAAAGCAAAAGCAATCATGAATTGAGTTAAATTAAACCATGTGAATGCATGAGCCAAGACAATCTGAAAAGAACTTTTAGTTTTTTCAGAAGGCACTTTATTGACTTGATTAGACTCTACTCTTTGAGTTACTTCCTCATTGCTTAGACCCATATATTTATTACTCATCGTGGCTCACCCTTTCATAGTAACGAATGCATGACCCCCCGTAGGTTTTTTGTTTGTATAAATGATAATCTAAAATCTCATCTGGTAAAACTTTTTTTGAATCGGATTCCACCAATAAAATGGCATCAAGATTCAAAATATCACTTGAAATAATTTTAGTTAATAAATCTTCATAATGTGGATAAGCATAAGGTGGATCCATGATAACTAAGTCCACTTTGTCTTTGACTTTTGAATATTGAGTAAGGGCATCACCACATATTAAAGTACATTGATTATTAATGTTTAAGCTTTGAATGTTATTCTTAATAATTGCACAGGCTTTAGAATTAATTTCAAATAATGTTGCATGATCAAAACCGCGACTGATCGCTTCAAAACTCATGGCACCAGATCCAGAGAAAAGATCAAGGACATGTCCCTCAGAGAAATATGTTCCCAAACTATTGAATACTGCAGCTCTTAATTTATCACTACTGGGTCTGCTGGTATCTCCTTTTAAAGTTTGAATTTTTCTTGATTTTAATTGTCCTGCAACAACTCTCATACTTGTTTTGTTCTACTTTCCGTTCTTCGAATGCGAACTATAATGGATTGGCTGATACCAATAGCCAACATAATTGCCATTCTAGACGACCCGCCTGCTGATAAAAATAACAAAGGTACACCAGTAAGTGGCAGTAAAGCAGTCAATCCACCCACATTAAATATGAAGTGGACAACAATATAAGACAAAGTCCCAATAAGAACAATTTTATCAAATTCTTTGTTAGCCTTTAAAGCAAATTGAATCAGTTTTAAAAATATCACAGAATACAGGGCGAATATAAGAAAGAAACCCAAGATTCCAAATTCTTCTACAACGATCGATAAAATGAAATCGGTTTGAGCTTCTGGTATATAACCATATTTATTAAGACTGTTTCCAAAGCCCTTACCAGTAAAGCCACCTTGCATTAATGCGACCAAACCGTTAAACACTTGGAAGCCCCCGTCTGTTCTATTAAATAGTGGGTTGGCAGAAGTCTGAAATCTTTTGAGCATATAAGGTTCAACAAAAGGCATCTTAGTAAAAAATGCAATCCCTTGGGGTGTATCAGCGAATATAATGATACCAATCCCAAAAAGAAACATTGCAAATAAAACCATTTGAAAATTATTTAACTTTGGATTTTTGACAATTATAAAGCTGAAGAATGAAATGAACATAAAAATTACTGCAGTACCAAAATCAGATTGAAAAACAGCAATAATAATAAACATTAGACCCACATATGTCAGTGGTTTTTTTACATAATCTTTCCAGTTTAAATTTTTCTTTACAGGCGCATCACCGAAAAATAATGCAATGGTTAAAATTATGAAAACTTTAGCAAATTCAGAGGGTTGAATTGTTATGCCACCCAATCGAATCCATGCTTTAGCCCCACTCACTGAAGGGAATGCTAAAGGTATTAATAAAAGAATGAACATTCCTATTAAGAGTTTATGAAAGTTTTCTTTAAACCACTTAGGTCTAAAAGTGCGGCTAACCAAAGTCATTAAAAAATAAGATGCAATTATGAATAATATTTCCTTAACCGAAACAAATAACAGTTTCTTACTGTCAGCATCAATGCCCATATTGGCAGAAATCACCATTAAAAACCCAAATAAATTGAGTATAATTACTGAAACATGAATACCAAAACTATATCCCTTTGGCATTTTTAAACTAAATAACTTTTTTATCATAGTCATAGTTTAACATAAAAATAGACGTTGAATTAAATAAAAACCTCTTAAAATTGTGAAAACCTTTTAATTATCCCATAAATGAGTTATTATAGTATAAAGAGTTTGGATAAGACAATCTCACATTGATAAAGAAATAGAAAGTGATGTATTATGTATAAGATAAATATGGACACAATTGTCCAAGACCCTGATCCGGTTTTACGTAAAAAGAGTAAACCCGTTTCTTTTCCATTGCAAAAAAATGATATAGAATTAATTGAAGATATGCTTCTTTATGTTCGCGACTCGCGAGATGAAGAAATTGCTGAAGAATTCAATTTACAGCCTGCCAATGGTATCGCTGCACCACAAGTGGGTGTTCTAAAACAAATAACAGTGATTGTTACTGAAGTCCTTAATAAGGATGGCTCTATTACTGAACGCGAGTATGCGCTCATTAACCCTAAAATCATATCTCACTCTGAACGTGAGGCAGCACTTGCTTATGGCGAGGGTTGTTTGTCTGTTCGAAAAGAACACGAAGGCCTTGTGCCACGCGCTTGGCGAATTAAAGTTAAAGCATATGACTATATTACTAAAAAAGACATTTTAATTAATGCAAAAGATATTTTAGCAATTGTTATACAACATGAAATTGATCATTTAAACGGTATTTTATTTTATGATCATATAAATCGTAAAGATCCTTGGGCCGCAAAAGACGGTCTCAAACTCATAGATTAGGAGTTCAAATATGAACCAAATAGATAAAAATTTAAAAAAGACTGACACACT
>CBDUDQ010000052.1:0-8563 GCA_965365985.1 uncultured Erysipelothrix sp.
AGACTATGCTGAGGGGGTCATTGAATATAACAATGAACTCATCGCAAGCATTCAATTCATAAACCACTACGCAGTAGACTCCCCAATAGAAATAGAGATTGTTGGCGAAAAAGGAATCATCAAATTAATAGGGGATGTCGCCCACATTGATTTCTTAGATGGTAGAAATTACAGTATTGGAAGAGATCCACTTGATCAATTTAACATCGATGGCATTAAACAATATTGGGGAGTAGGTCATAAACACTTCATTAAAGATTTTTATGACACCTTGATTCAAGGGGATAAAGTAAAACGCAACACACTTGAAGATGTCGAATCAATTCATAAACTTGTGTTCGATATTTATGAACAAGGTAAAAAGAACTTCAAAGTCAGATAATATGAAAAAAATATTAATCATGCCAGATTCATTCAAAGGGACAATGGGCGCTGATGAAGTTGCACAAATCATGACAAGGGCAATCATGGATGTTTCTTCAGATATTAGAACTTTAAGCTTACCGATCTCTGATGGAGGGGAAGGATTTCTTGAATTCTATAAACGCACCCATCTTGGCTGTGAAGAAAAATTTCATGAAGTTCACGATGAGTCCATGGAAATTAAAAAAGTTCCCTATTTAGTTTACGAAGGGAAAGCAATCATTGAATCAGCTTCGATATTTGGTTTGCCCCAAGCTAAATCTGATGTCATGAACCGTACCTCTTTTGGATTGGGTGAAATGATTAAACTTTTAACTAAAGACACTTCAATCAAGCAAATCGTCATCAGCGTTGGCGGTACTTCTACAGTAGATATGGGACTGGGACTGCTCAAAGCAATGGGTGCACAATTCAAAGACGTTAAAGGTAATGAAGTATTTCCATATCCAAGCAATCTCAGTGATATTGAAACATTCGATTTCTCTAAGCTGTCTGACACCCATGAAATACTGGTCTTATCTGATGTCTCAAATCCCTTATACGGGGAGACCGGAGGTTTGAGTGTCTATTCAAATCAAAAAGGGGCAAAAGATAAAGACATTGAATATTTGAAAGTTCAAGGTCAAAGATTCTTCGATAAAGAACAGGACAAACTACATTATGGGGCAGGTGGCGGTGTTGTTTTGGCACTTGCTTACTTCCTAAACGGAACAGTTCAATCTGGAATGAAGTTTGTTTTAGAAAGTCTTGAACTCGACCAAATATTGAAAGATGTTGATTATGTTTATACGGGAGAAGGTGCTTTGGATTATCAAAGCTTCCATGGTAAGGCAATAGGAATCCTATATGAAGAATGCTTCAAAAATAAAATTCCATTGTTTGCTTTCGCGGGACAGATTAAATTAGTAAATCAATTTCATAAAGAGAATCTTTATTGTATACCCATTCACCAAAATAAAGAGGACTATGAAAACTACGAAGACACAAGTAAAAATAACTTATATAAAACGGTCAAAATGATAACAAAACTGATTGTAGAATAATTTTAAATATTAGAAAGAAAGGGATTAAATTGAAAAAACTAAAAGTAACGATTGTTGGTGGCGGTTCTACTTGGACTCCTGGGATTCTAAAAGCATTCATTCACAATCAAAAGAATTTCCCAATGACCGATTTGGTCTTATTCGATATAAACGAAAAAAGACAATCCGTAATCGGGGAATACGCAAAACTATTATTTAAATCGGCGATACCTGAATTAAACGTCTCATATACTACAGATAAAAAAGAAGCATATCAAGATGTTGACTTTGTAATGGTTCAAATGAGAACCGGTGGTTATGAAATGAGAGAAAAAGACGAAAAAATCCCCACTGAATTTGGGGTCATCGGTCAGGAAACTTGTGGGCCAGGTGGCTTTGCTTATGGCATCCGTTCATTGGGTGACATGATTGAATTTGTTAATGATGTGAGGGTTTATTCAAAAGATGCTTGGATTCTTAACTATACAAATCCTGCTGCGATTGTTGCTTATGGATTAAATAAAGAATTTCCACTGGATAAGAAAATTCTTAATATTTGTGATCAACCCATCAATCTCATCAATTCTTTTGCCAAACTTCTTAAAGTCAATCCTGCCACACTGGAACCGCGCTATTTCGGACTGAATCATTTTGGGTGGTTTACCAATCTATATGATGAAAGTGGATTTGATTTATTACCTAAACTTAAAGAGAAAATATTAAGTGATGGCTTTTTACCCGCTGATGCTGAAGAGCGAGACCCATCATGGCTTGATACTTATGCAATGGTAAAAGACATGGTAGAAGACAACAGTGAGTATGTACCCAATACCTATCTTCAATACTATCTTTATCCTGAATACAAATTCACTAAAATGAACCACGAATTCACCCGTGCCAATGAAGTTATGGCCGGAAGAGAAAAACGTGTATTCCAAGAGTGTCAAGCAGCGGTCGACAGAGGTTATGTCTCAAATGAAAAAGTAGTGGCTAATGATGCACATGGTCAAATGATCATCGACATTGCGAATGCCATCTACAACAATACCCACGAATATTATATTGTCATGGTAGAAAATGATGGAATCATTCCAAACTTACCATCAGATGCCTTAGTAGAAGTTACTTGTATGCTTGGCAACAGAGGGCCTCAACCGCTTCATGTTGGAAGTATTGATACATTCTATAAAGGATTAATTGAAAATCAGTATGCTTATGAGCGACTTACATGGGAAGCGTTCAATGAAGGCAGTTACCGAAAAGCCCTTCATGCTCTTATTTTGAATAGGACAGTCAATGATTCGAAAAAAGCCCGACTCATCTTAGATGCTTTAATTGAAGCGAATAAGGACTATTGGCCTGTATTGAAATGAAAAAAATAAAAACAATCATCAATGCCGATGATTTTGGTCTCACCCAAGCCATCAATTATGGCATCATTGAAGCACATATAAATGGTGTGCTCACATCAACAACACTAATGGTTACTATGCCAGGCGTTGATCATGCTGTAAAATTCATGAAGTGTTTACCAAATTTAGGTGTGGGCCTTCATATCAATGTTTCACTGGGAAAGCCTTTAACTGAATGTAAAAGTTTGGTTGACGAAGAAGGTTTGTTTATAAAACCCCAGTTTCTTAACAAGCGTGAGTATGATGAAGAAGAACTTTACCAAGAAATCAAAGCACAATATGATCTTTTCAAAAAGCTAACCCAACAAGAACCCTCTCATTTTGATACTCATTTATTCAGCTCAGACAAAATAATGTCTGTTCAAAAAGCAGTGGTCAGATTGGCAAACGAAGTGTCAGTCCCTGTTAGAAACTTAGACACTAAATTATTTCCAAGAACTGAATTTATCACATTCAGAAAATATGACAAACCAATGGGCTTGGACTATTTACTGGAATGCCATGAAGACTTTTCAAACTATGATGCGATTGAAATTATGTCACATCCTGGTTATTTGGACCGCTTTATCATGAATGTCTCAAGTTATAGTAAAGAGCGACTGATTGAACTGGAACTCTTAACTTCAAAAGAAATGAAAACACTATTTTCTAATGATAAATATGAACTCATCAATTACAATCAAATTAAAAACAAATCTTGAAAGGAACCATACATGTTTAAAAAACATTTTATGAAATTGTTTGTTGTAATCACATTACTATTATCACTATTTAACTTACCAAATCAAAAAGATATCAATGTTTCTGCTTTAGAAAAAGAAGAAAGAATCGTATGGATTGCGATTGATGGACTCAGTGATCAGCTATACAATGAGTTTATGGTCAAAGACACACAACTACCTAATTTTGAATTATTAATGAATCAAGGGTCAAGACTTACAGAAGTGAAAATTGATCGACCAGGATATGCCGGGGCCCAAGCCGCAACACTTACAGGTCATACACCACACAGCAATGGTGTAAACATGCGACATTTTAATCAAAATACAAAGAAATACATCAATGATGATTTAAACCTAAAAAATAAATCGATGTTTAACATTTTTGAGGAATACTCAGATCAATCTGTTCTTGGCATTGGGTGGCGTGTTGGAGCCAACAGACTGACTGCGCCAAAGTATGATGTCATTCCTTTACCTCAAAATTCTTCTAAGCTGACATATATTGATTTCCCTTCAGGTGATGCAAATTTGGTTTCAATGACATCTGTTTCTAAATCATATATTGACAGTATTACAGAAAATAAAATACCAGGAATACTCTCAGCCTATACCAATGACTTGGTTCAAACCGCTTGGAATGGGACTGCAACTTATCAAATGCTTGAAGAAGCCATGATTAAAATTGATGCGGAACTGGGTAAAATGATTGAAGCATCAAAAGCGGCAGGAGAATTCGACAACACAACTTGGATTATCCACGGTCTGAGTGATGTATATTTCGGACTACAAAAAATAGATCATGATACGTTTACTGGTCTATTGGCTGAAGATACTCAACTCAGTGTTCAAACAATATCCAACGATAATTTCAAAAGTGATATTGGAATCATAAAACAATTCCGACATGGTTACGGTCAACTTTATTTTAATGAAAATCTAAGCCAAGAAAACAAGGATAAAATCGTGGAAATACTAAATAATAAGGAAACTAAAACCGGGAAGTTATTAAATAAAGCAGTAAAACCACAAGAGATATCAATGCCAGAAGCAGTGGGAGATCTGGTGCTTTGGCCAGAAACAGGAAAGTCTTTCGTTTCTGCTTCAAATTTAAACTTAAGAACTGATGACCTCAACAATCCTTATGCTTTTACATTAATTTCTGGTAGTAAAGCACCTCTAAATAAAGACCTAGCCAACGCCAACCGCAGTTTGGTAGATATCTTACCAAATACACTTGAATGGTTGGGGATTGCGCACAATGAAGAATTTGAAGGCGAAGTATGGACTTTTAAATCTAAAGAACTGACAAAGCCAATTCTAGTTTTATCTGATATGGAAACAGAAAATAAGATTGTATATAATGAAATATTAACCCTTTCAGGTGGTGTTACTGATGAAGCCGTCATCACCATCAATGATGTAATGGTTGATTTGGATGAAAACTTCAAATTTTCTCATGATATTAAGTTAAAGTTAGGAAAGAATAACATTACTGTAAAAGCAAGCAATGAAAAAGGCACCGATAGCAAATCCATAGAAGTTACTTACAATACAATAGAAGCTTCAAGTGATGATAACACTGTTGTGTATATCAATTGGGATGGTTTTGCCAAACACTATCTTGACATTGCAATCAAAGATGGCAGAAATGTTGATACATTCAAAATGATTATGAAAGAAGGGGTATCTTATGAGAATGCCTATACTTCTATACCATCAATCACAAATGCAATGCAACCGATCATTGTTTCTGGTACAACGCCAAAATATACAGACAACCATTACCGATACTTTGACAAAGATCTAAAAAAAGCGGTACAAGAAGCACCGGCAAGGCTGAACCGCGCCGAGAATATTGCTCAAGCTCTTGAAAGACAAAACACTGAATTAATTTCAATTAATAAATTTGTGTTTGAAGATTTTGGTGCCTATGCCAATGACCCCAAACACCTATATATTTCAGTGCCAGGGGGCAGTGGGTTAGACCGATTCGATTATGCTTCTGAATTTTTAAGAACACTCAATGCTTCAGGCAATCAATTTGATAAACTACCTCGCTTTATAGCGATGTATATGGATGATTTAGATGGCTTGGGACATAACGAAAAAATATTACATGGATTCCCAGTTTCAGAAACAGAAGCGGACAGAATGGAAAAGACTCTAATTGGTCTTGAAATGCTTGATGCTAAGTTGGGTGAATTCATCGCTGTTGCCAAAGAAACAGGACACTATGACAAGATGAGTTTCATCTTGACGACAGATCATGGGATGTCTGCTTATGGACAACAAGAAGTAGATGGAGAAAAATATCTCTCCAGTTTACCTGATTTAATTCAAAGCATTGAACTCATGGGTTTTAAAGTTGAATCGTTACTTGCTAATGAAGAACTGCAACATGAAGACACAGATGTCGTCATTATTTCAGTGGGACTACAAGCTCAAATTTCTTATCCAAATTTTACGGATCAAGAAATCGCTTCAGCAAACGATAAGATCATTAAAGGACTCAAAGACAAACCTTATTTTGGTGATTTCCTGACCTGGAAAGAACTAGAAAAAGATGGTGTCAAACGTGGTTTCGCAGATCTATTGGTATCACCAAAAGTTCCGTATAATTTTAAAACTGGAAATCCACTCAGTTTAAGAAAAGCACGAGGACAACATGACAGTTTGGATATAACATCACAACGTGTTCCTTTGTTAATGTGGGGAAATAAAATAAAACAGAATGTTAAAGTGAATGAAAAAGTATACACAACTTCTGTAGCACCCACAATTTCAGTATTGCTTAACAAAGGGTTGCCATTGGATGCAAATGCAAAGATCCTATATGACGAACTGTTAATGGACCCACCGAAATTAAAAAGTTTAACTGTGCCTTATGAAAATGGATTCAAACTGGAAAGAGATTCAGAATATTTTGAAATTGAATACACCAGTTCTAAAGATGCAATCCTTAACCTTCAGGTTAATGGAATACTCTTAAGAGAAGTTTTCTTTCCAAACACAAATGGACAAAAAGAATTAAAACAAATAAATCTAAATCTAAAAGCGGGAGATAAATTCGAACTGCTGATTCCTAATATTAATGAAGATAATTTCGAAATAAATTCCAACATTCAATATATTGTTGATAATGGTGAACCGGTGATTGATGAAGAAGTAGTGCCTCCAATAGTTGATGAAGGAATTAAACCCCCAGCAGTCAATGAAGAGACTACACCTCCGAAAGAAGAAGAATTAATCCCTCCAATAACAGACAATGACATCACACCTCCAATTGTTGGTGAGGTAATCACTCCCCCTGTAGTTGAAGAAGGCATTATTCCACCACTTGTTGAAGACAAAAATGACTCGCTTGTTGTTGTTCCTGAAAAGACACCCGCAAGCAAAGAAGATTTGATTACCAAGTTGCCCGTTGGAGAAGAAATAAAAAATACAGAATCAGAAAAATTACCCCAAACAGGCATCGCTTCTAAACAATCAAAAATGATTCTTGCTTACGGAAGTTTAGTCTTAGGTATGATTTTGGTTCGTCGAAAGAAAACATACAAATGAATTGAAGAATAAATGTTTTATATGAATTTGAAAGTCATTTTTTAATAAATAATGTCTATTTGCAGTGCGCTTTTCAATTAATAAACACGATTTAAGTTATACTAACAATGGTAGCGTCAGTAAAAATCATTGGAAATGTAATCAATAAAGGGGATCCAACATGAAAAACAACATCACAATTAATCAAATGACCATAAAGAATACAAACAAACAAAACTTAATCAACTCATTTGAAGCGCGTGATTATTTGACTGTGAGTGATCTCATGGAGAGAACTGGCTTGACCAGTGTCACAACGAACTCAATTCTTAAAGAATTAATTGATGAGAAGTGGTTGTGTGAATCTCACTATGCTGAATCGAGTGGGGGACGCAAGCCCATGGTTTATAAATTTAACAAAGACCGAAATTTAGCAATGCAAATCAGTGTGACCAAAGGATTTATATTTCTGGTCATCATGAATCTTAGAAAAGAAAAACTTTTCGAAGAAACCATTGATGTTAAGATTAAAAATAACCAACAGCTAAAAGAAGAATTGGATCTTCTTATGAATCTTAAAGAAGTGAAGAAAGCTCTTAAGAAACTCATAGCAGTAACCATTACCATACCAGGTGTGATTGATACAGAAACATCAACGGTTCTCTATTCAGCACCCCTTAACATAAAAGACTTCAGCTTTGATGAATATTTTGCATCAAAGAATATGGCTTCAACTTCGGTCTATGTATTTAAAAGAGTTGATGGGTTTCTTTTGGAAGAATTGTCCCATCACTCTCAATACAAAAAAACAGCTTACATATTAATTGATGACGGATTGGGTCTTTCGATATCCGGTAAAGATCAAAGCGAGCGCATCATGAGATCAGGCAGCGAGATTGGGCATTTGATTGTTGAGTGTGGCGATGACCATACCATTTTGGGAGAAATATTCAGAGACAAGAGTATCTTAAAAAAGTTTCATGAAATCTATCCTGATAAAAAAGTTGAATCTTATAAAGAGTTAAAGAAAAAACTTTCAATTGAAACTTACGAACAAAACTCTAAGTTTATTGATTATTGTGAAACTAGAATCGCATTTGTATCTTCTAATATCATGAATCTATTTGCGCCAGAATTATTGATTCTTGGCGGTGGAATCGTTGAGTTCTTAGATCATGATCGAATTGTAAAAAAATTAAAGAAAGTTGTCTTAGCCCCTTTTATGAATAAGCTGGAATTAAAAATTGTTCCGATAAGTTATCATAAGCTTGCCCAAGGAACCATCAGCTATGCTTTATATGAACATGTCTTTAAACCCTCGTTTTAACAAAAAAAATAGCGATTAAGGGAAGTGACCCATACTAATGGGACTATAAATAAAAAGTTAAGCTTGGGTCCGGAATTCTTCCGGGGATAGATAACCAAGCCTTGCCTGTATTCTAGT
>CBDUDQ010000053.1:0-8557 GCA_965365985.1 uncultured Erysipelothrix sp.
GCATTAGAACCAGAAGAAATGGACCGCATCATTGGTTTAATTTCTTCAGCAGGCATCTCAGTCATGAGCTTACCCGCAACAGATTTACACCTTGGCGGAAGAAAAGATTTATTCAATGTACGTCGTACACTGACACCCATCCGTAAATTGCGTGATGCAGGCGTCAACGTTTGTATCGCAACAAACAACATCAGAAATGCGTTCACACCTTATGGAACCGGTGACATCATGCAAACTGCAATGTTAGCAGTCGCTGCAGGACACCTTGGTGGCGCAGATGATTTGCCAACCGTATTAGACATGATTACAAAAAATCCAGCCAAAGCACTGGGTCTTAAAGACTACGGTGTCGAAGTAGGAGATAAAGCAGATTTAGTTTTACTTGATACAAAATCATATGCGAACGCAGTCATTGACCAAGCAACAAAACTATATGTTATGAAAAATGGCCACATCACTGTGCGCAATACTAAAACAACCGTTGTAGAAAGATTAGATTAAGAATAGGGCTAATCGCCCTTTCTTTTTCTCAAAAAGGAGGTTCTAATGTTAAAAACTATCATTCAAGAAAATTCATACAAGGATTCAGTCGTACTCATGCTCTTAACAAACGAGATATCTTTGATGGAAGGGGTCAATCAAGTTTCAATCATGATGGCCACACCTGCAAATAAAGACATCTTTGATGGTGCAGGACTCTTAACAGACGAAGTATCAAACGCAAAAGCAGACGACATTGCAATCGTAATGGAGATTGATCAAGAAGAACGCGTTCAAGAAGTTTTAGACGCAATTGAAACGTTCCTAAACAAAAGCAATGAAAAAAATAAATCAAAAACTTCTGATGTCGCCAAATCTTGGTCACAAGCAGAAGAATTACTACCAGAAGCAAACCTAGCACTCTTCTCAATTCCAGGCATCTATGCCGCAAAAGAAGCAAACAAAGCTCTTGATATGGGAATGCACGTATTCCTATTCAGTGACAACGTCAAAATTGAAGACGAAGTCAAACTAAAAGAAAAAGCATACGAAAAAGGATTGCTCTTTATGGGACCAGACAGCGGTACCGGAATCATCTCAGGAGTCCCCCTTGCATTCACTAATAAAGTGAGAAAAGGTACCATCGGTATTGTTGGGGCATCAGGAACAGGCATCCAAGAAGTCACATCACTCATTCATAAAATGGGTTCAGGTGTATCTTCAGCAGTCGGAACTGGGGGTAGAGATTTAAGTGAGGCCGTTGGCGCCATTACCATGCTAGACAGCCTTAACCATCTATCTAAACAAGCAGAAACAAAAGTCTTGGTCGTCATTTCAAAACCACCCGCAAAATCAGTCAAAGAAAAAGTAGAAAACTTCTTACGTTCAATGGAATTACCGGTAGTCACTCTATTCTTAGGTGAACAACCTGAATACAACGAACCCAACATCTACCACGCCTATACACTAGATGAAGCAGCTCAAGCAGCCGTTAAACTATCACAAGGCGAAAGCGTTGAAAACTTGGATCTAAAAAACGAAAAAGAATCAACAACGGATAAACTCAATCATAAAACAATCAAAGGATATTACTCAGGGGGTACTTTGGCTGTTGAAGCAGCAATGCTCATTGAAAATGCATTGGGTCTTGAAGCACCCACAAATCATGACAAAGGCATCATGCTACAACAAGATGGCTATGAAATCATTGACCTTGGAGACGATGCTTATACACAAGGACGTCCTCATCCAATGATCGATCCGCATCACAGAATTACAATGATAGAGAAAGCCCTAGAAGACGATTCAACAGGCATCATCTTGTTTGATTTGGTCTTGGGATATGGATCACACGAAGATATGGCTGGTGCACTCGCACCAAGCATTTTAGAAGTTCAAGAAAAAGCAAAAGCACAAGGTAAAGAAATTGTCTTTGTCGCAAGTGTTTGTGGGACCGATATGGACCCACAAAACTACGAAGAACAATTAGAAATTCTTGAAAACATTGGCGTCAAAGTTTATGAAAGTAATGCCAAAGCAGTCATTGCTGCACTAGAAATGACAGGCTATGAATTCAACTATAAAACTTTAGAAACAAAAACAATCGAAGGTACACCTGTAGAACCAATGAGAGTTTCACCGCTCATTACGACGCTCTTATCTGAAGCACCAATTGTACTTAATATTGGACTTAGAAGCTTCTCAGAAAATCTAGAAGCAGAAAACGTAAAAGTACTACAATTTGACTGGCAACCACTCGCAGGCGGAAACCAAGCACTCATCGAAGTCTTAGACTTCCTTGACCAAGTGACACTTTAGGAGGCAATGAAAAATGAAAAAAACAATTGAACAAGCAAACTTTGAAGTCATTGACCGAATTAAAAAAGGGACCCCTGTATTAAGAGATGTTGTTCCTGCAAAATCAGTGATTAAAGAACTCAATGAAAAAGTATTACTACATGCGGGTCCACCAATTAAATGGGAAAACATGACCGACCCAATGCAAGGCTCTTGTGTTGGCGCAGTCCTATTTGAAGGTTGGGCTCAAGATGAAGCCGGTGCTCGCGCTATGTTAAACAACGGAGAAGTATCTTTTATCCCTTGTCATAATGTGAACGCTGTTGGACCTATGGGTGGCATCACTTCAGGAAACATGCCCGTATTCGTAGTAGAGAACACAACTTACAATACCACTGCATATTGCCAGATGAATGAAGGCATTGGCGCGGTACTTCGCTTTGGTGCTTACTCACAAGAAGTGGTAGACCGTTTGCTGTGGATGAAAAATACCTTGGGACCGATTTTAGGCCAAGCCATTCGATCATTAGAAAACGGACTTAACTTAAACCCGATGATTGCTAAAGCAATCGCAATGGGAGATGAATTCCATCAACGTAATATCGCAGCGTCATTAATCTTCCTAAAAGAAATGGCACCAGTCATTTCTAAATTAGACCTTGATGCTCAACAAAGAACCGAAGTTCTGACTTTCTTAGCAGATACAGACCAATTCTTCTTAAACATCATGATGGCCAGCGCTAAATCTGTAATGGATGGGGCACGCCAACTCAAAGAAGGTACTGTTGTAACAATCATGGCTCGTAACGGAGAAAACTTTGGAATTAAAATTGCCGGTATGGGCGACGAATGGTTTACTGCACCTGTAAATACACCACAAGGACTTTATTTCACAGGTTACAGTGGTGAAGACGCAAGTAAGGACTTAGGAGACAGTGCCATTACCGAAACGTTCGGAGTTGGGGGTATGGCGATGATCGCTGCACCTGCTGTAACTCGGTTTGTAGGGACAGGTGGTTTCCAAGATGCGCTTAATATTTCAAATGAACTGGATGCCATTGTTATGGATCATAACCCAAACCTCATCATTCCAACTTGGGACTTTAAAGGTGCTCACTTAGGAATTGATGCAATGAAAGTGGTTGCGACAGGAATTACGCCAGTCATCAATACTGGGATTGCTCATAAAAAAGCAGGCATGGGTCAAATTGGAGCGGGTACTGTGCATCCACCTTTGGCATGTTTTGAAAAAGCAATTACAGCTTATGCTAAAAAATTAGGGATGTAATCAGATGAATTCAATTAAAGCCAAAGGGATTTCCGAGTTAGCGAAAAAGTCATTGCAATCCAATTCAGAACTTCGCATACACTCTGTTTTTGATAACAGCATGAATCTTTTAAGTGGAGCACAGCTCATCTATGTGGGTGAGCGTGCTTTGCCCTTTGGCTTACAAATTGAAAATTTTGAAAATATAAAAGAAACAAATAAAGTCGTTCTAGATCATGAAAAAATTATTTTTTATCTAGATGATAAAATTAGTTCACTCAGTTTAAATGACGTCAGTCTTATAGATGACAAACATCAAGGAAAGTTATCGAGATTAAACGATAAAGTGCTAATTTTAGAAAAAAAAGTTAGATTATTAAATGAAAAACCTTTAGAATTCTATATAGGTAGAGGACAAGGCTTAACGCCAAGTGGTGATGATTTTTTAGTGGGCATGTATTGCGTATCATTTTGCGATGAATCCATACCCAATATGATGTCATCATTATCCAATACTCAGTTTGAAGGTTTGACTACCTCTATTTCAGTTGCTTATTTAAATGCGGCGAGAAAAGGATATTTCAATCCAGATCTGATCAAACTTTTGTCTTGTGATTCTAGAATAGAATTTGAATCATTATTGAAGAGTATATTAAATATTGGTCACAGTTCAGGCATGGATACCTTAGAAGGCATCTTGTTTGGATTAAAGATGATACAAAAGGAGCATACGAATGAAAATGAAAATTGTTGCAGCGCTGGGTGGTAATGCACTGGGTGAAAATGCAAGTGAACAAAAAATGTTATTAAAAGAGGCTTCAAAATCTTTAGCAGACTTAATTGGTAAAGGTTATGAACTTGTTTTAGTTCATGGAAATGGCCCACAAGTAGGCATGATCAATAAAGCTTTTAACGGTGAAATGCCTTTGGCGGAATGTACCGCAATGAGTCAAGGATATATTGGATTTCAACTTCAAAATGCACTTCAAAATGCATTGGATGAAAATTCAATTAATAGAAAAGTCTCAACTGTAATCACTCAAGTCTTGGTTGATGAAAATGATCAAGCATTCCAAAATCCAGAAAAACCAATAGGCATGTTCTTTAGTTCAATTCCTGAATATGAGTACCAATACATGGAAGACTCAAACAAAGGATACCGCCGTGTTGTGGCCTCACCAAAACCATTAGACATCATTGAGATAGACACAATTCAAACTCTCATCAATGAGGGTAATGTTGTTGTTGCTTGTGGTGGTGGTGGGATTCCTGTAATTAGAAAAAATGATGTTTTGGAAAGTGTTGATGCAGTCATTGATAAAGACTATGCCTCAGCTTCTCTTGCACATCATTTGAATGCTGATTGCTTAATGATTCTAACAGAAGTGAATCAAGTCGCGATCAATTATGGAAAAGAAAATGAAGAATGGCTTGAAAATCTTTCAATTGAAAAAGCAAAAGAATATTTGGAGCTTGGACATTTTGGAAAAGGTTCAATGGGACCCAAAGTCGCGGCAGCGATTGAATTCGTCGAAGGTTACCCTCATCGTCAAGCAATCATTACTTCTTTAAAGAATGCAAAAAATGTAATGGAAACTAAAGAAAAAACTGTCATTAAAAACTAATTATCGCAATTGTACTTTTATCAAAAGTAGTAAAGGGATGATAACTACAAAATAAAAGGAGAAACAGTAAGAAATAACAAGGAGGCTCATATGAATAAAATTCATGAACTTAAAGCCACAGTTGAAACTGTTAAATGGGGTTACTATGACAAGTCTTGGGAACCAGTCCTATTCATAGATTCTGAAGATTTTGTTGATATAGAAGCCTTGAATCACCAATCCGGAGATGCTCCAGACCTCATGTTTGATGAGGACATTCAAGCAATTTATGACTATAATGTGGGACGTCATATGGGAGACCATTTAATTACGGGTCCAATTTATGTCAATGAAGCTAAAGTTGGAGATATTTTAGAAATGAAAATTATCGATACAAAACCAAGGGTGAACTATGGTTCAAATGTGCTGGCAAACTGGGGGAATCTTTCTAATGAATTCAATAGAAAAGAAAGCATATTCATTTACGAAGTAGATCAAGACTTGGGAGTGGCATATCCCATATTTACATATCTATTTCCAAGACCCATTAATGCGCCAGGGCTCATCACTCCAAAAGGAACTGTTGAGAGAATTAAAATTAATGAACATCTTGCTGTTCCTTTGAATCTTCATTTTGGAGTTGCAGGAGTTTTGGGTTGTCCTAAAGGGAAGATTCATTCATTGCACCCGCAAACTTTTGGCGGTAATGTAGATAATAAGAACTTTGTTAAAGGCACATCCATGTTTTATAAGGTTCAAGTGGATGGGGCAGGTGTGTATGTTGGTGACAGTCACTTTGCACAAGGTGATGGTGAACTCAGTGGCACTGCCATCGAAGGTAGTGTTAATGGACGCATACAAATAATCATACACAAAAACAAGGAAATATTTAAAAATCAAATACTTGATTCTGGTTTGTATTGGGAAACCCATGGTTATGGTCACACTCTCGATCTTGCCATTCATGAAGCCGCATTAGAAGCCGTTAATTTTATCTCTCATCGATTCAATATTTCAAGAGAACTTGCCTACTCAAGTTTGAGTGTTAAAGCTGATTTTCATATTACACAAGTGGCCAACGGAATCAAAGGGGTTCACTGTAGAATTTTAAAAGAGTCTTACAAACATCTTAAAGCATGTGATTCATCAATTTAAGTTTCAAAGGAATCTTTTAAGATTCCTTTTTGCATTATAGAAAATTCACAAATGGGTTTAAGTTCTTAATATAAGCAATCATGTTATGGTTAATATATAAATAAAAGGAGGTTACTATGAATAAATTTCTAGAACGAGCCATTGAACTTGCTATAAAAAATGTTGATAATGGGGGTACTCCCTATGGCGCAGTAGTGGTGAAGGATGATGAAATAGTTGGGGAAGGGGTAAACACACTTCACATTCAACCTGACATATCTGGCCATGCTGAAATGATTGCTATAAGACAGGCGCAAACTCTGTTGGGTAGAATAGATTTATCTGATTGCGTTGTTTATGCAAGTGGACATCCTTGTCCTATGTGCTTTGGTGCGATTACCCTATCTAACATTCATAAGATTGTGTTTGCCAACACACCAGAAGAGGCAGCACAAGTAGGCATGCCTTTAACAGTAGCGATTTATAAGTATCTCAAGGGTGACAGCACAGCCATTGAATTGGACATTGAAAGAGAGAGAATTCAAGAGGGCAAACTTGACCCCATGACTTATTGGTTTGAATACAAACAAAATAATTAATTTATAAAACATAATTTACTTAAAAAAGCAGAAAATAATTTCTGCTTTTTTAATTGATTTTTTATTTTCATTTTATTTAAAGTAATCTTTACGCAATGTGAAGTACTTCTCTAAATAAATTGCGGATGAGACCTCTAGTTTAGTTTTGATTGTAGAGATATCTTGTTTCATTTCAAGACCTATATCTTCAGGAGTATAGCTGCCTTTTGAAGCGGAGTAATAACCATTTTGATCATAGAAATTACCGTTTTGAAAAATTACAACGGGGTCATCTTCACCAAATAGGTCTTGTCCCATAAAAGTTTTGGGTCATAGTCTAAATTAAAAAGGTTGGCAAGGGTGGGTGCCAAATCAATCGTGCTAGATTTCTTAGAAATAGTTTGAAGTTTTTGATTCGGATAGAAGATGATCATAGGTGTTTTATCAATATCGTTCATACTAAAACGATCAACAGCAGAAAAATCATTTAAGTGTTCTTGTGCCATTCTTAAAGGGCGGTGGTCTGAGAACAAAACAAGAACTGTATCATCGATTTCACCTAAATTCTTAAGGAGATATTCAATTGCTAAATCGAGTTCTATGGCTTTGGAAAGATAGTTTTTAATTTCATAGGGCGCATCAGGATAAACAGTTTCAACCTTATCTCTATGCTTCATACTTAAATGAGTGTGCGTGTCATAAGGAAGGTGTGTGGAGCTGGTGATAACATATGCAAAGAAAGAGTTCAAAGTTTCTTGATTCAAAATCGGAATCAAATTCACCATCATGGTCAAATCACTTTGCCAGCCCGACACAGTATTTGGGATCATGTCTTTTAAATCATAGTATGCATCAGATCCTAAAACAGGATGAATGGTTGATCTTGGGTAAAACTGGTCGTTCCAATTATGAAACGACAAAGTCTTATAGCCCTTCTTTTTAAAAAGTTGAAATAAATTTTGAGAAGAAGCCTGCTTATAATAAGCACTCATGGTACAGGTTCCGATAACTGGATACATTGAGCTTAGCGACATCAACTCTGATTCTGCAGTAGCACAATTATATTGTGGCGAATAAAATTCATCAAAATAGATTCCTTCTTCTTTAAGTTTGAACAGAGTAGGGGTTAATTGTGGGTGAATGGCAATCATATCAAAAGCTTCAACCAGAAAATATATTAAATTCTTATCTTCGTATAGACCTGTAAAGTTATTTTTATCCGTGATTTCCCGACTGAATAGAAATGTATCGATATCTGCGATTAGGCTGTTCTTTTCTTCTTTTGCCTTAATCCTCCAAGCCCTATCATCGACGACTCTTTTGAGAGATGGGGCGGTTGGTGCAGGAAATGCATCTATGACATCGCTTTCAGGAATAATTATTGGTTTATCTTTAAAAAATAAATATTTTAAATCTGAAAATAGAAACGGCATCAAACCCACATGTTCGATTGTTAGTTCTTGGTAATAGGGTTTCATAAGTAATTCAAAAGAGGATTCGAATTGGGATTTAGATTCACCAATAAATAGACTCGTGAAAAATAATAGAAAACTTAAAAGTGATAGTAAAAAAGAATGTTTGAAACCTTGTTTTTTTAGGCCAAATTTGTTTTCTTTTAAAAAGAAATAAGAGAATACAATTAAAATTAAGAATATAGAGTATGATAAAATTGAAGCATTTTTAAGAAAGTCTAAAGT
>CBDUDQ010000054.1:0-8546 GCA_965365985.1 uncultured Erysipelothrix sp.
TTGCTGTGTATTCAGCTGTGAATACAAGCTCTACACCGCTGGCTCTTTCTTTAAAGCTTTCAATTCTATCATCAGCTAAGAATATTTCCAATCTTGTTTTCTCTAATAACATCAATACTGCATTGGGTAATTTACCGTAGCGGTCATTAATCATGTCTGTTAAACTCTTGAGCTGTGAGATGGTCTTCACTTCATTGATTTGTTGGTAAAGTTCTAGGGTTTCTCCTTCATCGCTGGTAAAGGCTTCTGGTAAGTAACCGTCCATTTTGAGATTGAAGACTTCTTTCTCTTCTACTTTCTCGATGATTTCACCTTGTCGTTTGGCAATGGCTTCTTTTAGGAGTTCAACATACAAGTCCATTCCGACAGTATCGATGAAACCAGATTGGTTTCCACCTAATAATTCACCGGCACCCCGAATGGTGAGATCTCTCATAGCAATTTTATAGCCACTCCCGAGTTGGGTGAATTCTTTGATTGCTTGAAGTCTTTTTTGTGCAACTTCGGTTAAACTTTTCTTAGCTGGAACGACAAAGTAAGCATAAGCCAATCGGTCAGATCGACCCACTCGGCCTTTAATTTGGTAAAGTTGGGATAAACCAAACTTTTGAGCTTGATCGACAATGATTGTATTGGCATTGGGAATATCGATGCCTGTTTCAATGATGGTTGTACAAACAAGGACATTGAATTCTTTTGCGATGAATTGCATCATGACATCCTCAATTTGATTTCGATCCATTTGTCCGTGGATGATGCCTACTTTGGCTTCTTTGATGTGGATGCCAATCGAGGTTGCGACTGGGTAGAGCGCTTCTACATTGTTATAGAGGTAAAAGACTTGGCCATTTCGGCTGAGCTCCTTAGAAATGATGTCATAGAGGGTCTTTTGATTCTTTTCTATGACATAGGTCATTACGGGTAATCTGTTGCGTGGTGGTGTGTTTAATTGAGATAAAGAGCGCAAGCCAACCAATGACATTTGGAGTGTTCTTGGGATTGGGGTTGCTGATAAGGATAAAACGTCAACTGAGACTTTAAATTCTTTGATTCGCTCTTTGTGTTCGACTCCAAATCGTTGTTCTTCATCAATGACCAATAATCCAAGATCTTTTGCTTTAACATCCCTTGATAAGACGCGGTGCGTTCCAATTAAAACATCAATCTTGCCTTCTTTGAAATCTTTAATCATTTCTTTTTGTTTTTTAGCAGAGACAAAACGGTTGATGACCGCAATATTAATCGGATAGTTTTTAAATCGTTCTTTAAAGGTACGGCCATGTTGTGCTGAAAGAATGGTAGTAGGACACAAGAAAATGACTTGTTTTGAATCGGTGAACGCTTTGAATGAAGCGCGGATGGCGACCTCTGTTTTTCCAAATCCCACGTCTCCGATTAACAATCGGTCCATGGGCAGTGAAGATTCCATGTCTTTTTTTATTTCTTGAATCGATGTTTCTTGATCTCTGGTTAAATCAAAGGGGAATTCTGCTTCAAATTGTTTTTGATATTCCGTATCTTTACTGAAGGCATGGCCTTTTGATTCAAGTCTTGAAGAATACAGTGAAACGAGTCGATCCGCAACATCTGCGACATCGGCCTTGATTCTGGCTTTGTTCTTTTCCCAAGTGCCACTGCCCAGTTTGCTCAGGCGCACTGAGGCGGCTTCAGAAGAAAGGAACTTACGAACCAATGAGAATTGTTCTAGAGGAATGAAGAGTTCGTCTTCATCTTTGTATAGAACGCGCATAAAGTCCTTGTGGACCCCTTCAATCTCTTTGGTATGAATGCCCATATATCTTCCAATTCCGTATTGGCGGTGTACTACGTAGTCTCCTAAGTTCAAATCTTGGAGTGTTGTCAGTGTTTCTGCTTTTAAGAATTTATTATCATATCTAAAACTCTTTTGAGTAAAGTTTGCGAGTTCATTTTCTGTATAAACCACAATTTTTTCGTCGTCTAAAATAAATCCTTTTTCAATGTCAGAGAATTCAATATAAATGCCAGTCTTTTTAGGTTTCTCATTGATGATTTGGTAAGCGATTTGGTGTTTGAGTAATATATTGATAAAGTGTTCCATATTTTTTTCATTTAAGGCCATAATGACCTTTTGTGTGATGGCTTCTTTTTTAAGCCACTTCATGGTGTCTTCTATGTTCTCTGAAACAATCTCTGCCGCGTGCCATGGGATGTGGACTTCATCTTCAGATTGGAATTCACCAATCTTTTGAATTTGATAGGCTTGAATGCTTTCCTCAAAATTATCATAGATGTTTTCGAAATAGATCATTTCTCCCATCATGACTTGTTCTTCCATGAATTCGTGGGCGTCTTCTCTGTTCATCTTGATGTTTCTCATGAGCGCATCATAAGGGCTTAGATAAACTTTTGAGTCTTTAAAGTAATCGAGGATTGTGGCATAGGAATCCCATACGCCCAGTAAAGGATAGATGGATGCTTCATATAAGCCTGATTTAAGGCCTTCTAGTTTCATTTCTACGTGATGAATGAGTGTTTCGTCTTTTGTTTCTTGTAGGACTGTGGTGACTCTGTGATCAATCTTGTTAATTTCTTCATCACTTAATATGATGTCATTGGCAAAGACTATTTCTACGGATTCTAATTTTTCTGTAGATCGTTGTGTTTCAATGTCAAATTTTCTGATGGATTCAACTTCAATATCGAAGAATTCAATTCTGACAGCATCATCCATTTGGATGGAGTAGACGTCAAAAATTCCACCTCGCTTGGCAAAGGTGAATGGTTTATCGACATATTTTACTTTTGAATAACCCATTTTGATGAGAGTCTGTTGAAGTAATTCAGGTTCAATCTCTTGTTCAAGGTTTAGGGTCATGATTTTATTTTTGAGTATTTCTGGACTGGAGATCTTTCTTGAAGCCGCAATACCATGCGTGATACAAATATCGAATTCATTTTTCAATATTTTATAAAGTGAGTTCACTCTATCAGCTCGCATGATTTCAGACTGAACGATGGCCTCTACACGAAGAGATTCTTCGTGGTTGTAATAGATGACATCTAAGTCTGGCATGATTTTTGATATTTCTTTATAGAGTTCGTTGGCTTTAACTTCATTTTCTTTAATGACTAAAAATGAATTGCCTGTTTTTAGATAAGAACCAATATAAAGCATCGCCTCTTGGGTTGTGCTTAAGTGCGCAAAGTCAGACGATTGATTAATGAATCGTTTGGTAATGTCGTGCTGACTTAAATATTGATTGATCCATTCCATTTAAGGTGTTTTCACGTTGTATTGGTTCATCAAATCCATCACGCTCTTTCCTTTAGCAAAATCAAGAACACAATCTTTGGCACGGGATATTGCGGTTTCATCGTCAATTTTTCCCAGTACATAATCCACCACAGGAATGTGATCTGATTTACCGATGCCTATTTTAAGTCTTAAGAACTCTTTTGAATCCAGCAAGTTGATGATGCTTTGAATCCCCTTTTGTCCGCCTGAACTGCCTTTGTCTCTGAGTCTAATTTGAGATAGAGCAAGATCTAGGTCATCAGCGATGACGAGAATGTCTTCTAAATCAAGATCATAGTAATCAACGATTTTAATAACAGATTCACCAGATAGGTTCATGAAGGTTTGGGGTTTTGCCAAAAGGACTTTATCTCCATTAACAAAACCTTCTCCAATGAGTGCATTGAATTTCTTCGTTTTGACTTCAATTCCTAAGTCTTTTGCGACGGCATCCAAAGTCATGAAGCCAGCATTGTGTCTTGTTTTTTCATATTTCTTTCCCGGATTGCCCAGGCCAACGATTAGTTTCATATTGAGTCCTTTCTAAGTGTAAAAAGAATAAGGGGTTTGCCCTTATTCTTGAGTTTGTACATACGTGATTTTTAGATGTCTGTTTCTTCCAGCACCTTGACTCTGAGTTTTTACATTAGGAACATTCGACAATTTCTTGTGAATGACTCTACGCTCATCATTAGGCATTGGATCTAAAGAAGCATCAACCTTGGTTCTTTGAACTGTTTTAGCAATTCTTAAAGCCATGGCTTCTAATTTCTTATATCGATCTGTTTTATAGTTATTGATATCAACGAAGATATTAAAACGACGTTTGAACTTTGAATTCACTGCATTTCTAAGAACCAGGTTTAAACCTGCCAGTGAACTGCCACCGCGACCAATGATGATTGCATTATTTTCTGCCATCATCATGACATTGACTGCGTTAGATTTCACTTGGATATCCATGGTGACATCAAGTTCAAGACCCTTGAAGAACTTGTTTAAATAAGTTTCAACAAACTCATGAACGTCTCTCAGTGCAAACAACTCAACAGTAACACTCGCGCCGAATCCTAAAAACCCAGCTTTTTCTTCTAATATAAAATAAGTTATTTCACTTTGTTCGATATTGTTTTCTTGTGCGTATTGGCTTAGAACTAATTCTAGATTCTTTCCGGTAATTTGTTTCATTGTTTGCCTCCTACTAATTTACTCGCTGTATTTCCAATTAATAAATAGTGTTTGTACTAAAGTTAAGAGTGATGATGCTGCCCAGTACAAGCTCATTCCGATTGGCCATGTAAGACCAAGCACAACGATCATGATTAGAGAAACGTACATCATTGATTGACCTGGATTTTCAGGTTTTTTATCATTTGGACGTCTTCTAACTTTTTGTTTAGCTAGGTATTGAGGAATGAACATTGATAGGAACTGTAATACTGCCATCGTGATGAAGACGCCAATATATAGGAAGTTCAAGTTTTGGAATCCCCATAATGGTGTTTTATCTAATGTTTGTCCAAAGAGTGTTCCTGTGATGATGTTCTCAGCACGTCCAACAGATTGGTACATTGCAATCATAACTGGGAATGAAAGGAGTAATCCTCCCATAGCGCCCAACGGGTTGATGCCATGTTTTTTGTATAGATTTTGGATTTCTGTTGCTTTTTGTAGTTTTGCTTGTTGATCATCACGGCCACGATATTTTTCTTCGATGCGTGCTTGATCAGGTCCGAGCATTGCCATTTTTTGTTGTTGTACTGTTGATTTGATGCTTGAACGAATTGTAACAAGTTTGATCAATGCAGTAACAATAAGGATTGCGCCTAATGCTCCAATATATTGTTGGAAGAAGTTCAATAGTTGAGCTAAAGGCCAAACAAAGAATGTTCCAAGCCATGAAGATTCATAAGCTCTTGCTTCCTTCCAAGTATCACCCATTTTAATGATTGATGCTTCGATAATTTTGCCGTCTTTACCTAAATAAGGTGTACACCCTACCAGTACTACCAAGAGGAATGCAATAAATATTAATTTTTTATATTTTTTCATATAATCTCCTAATCTGAAATAGACTTTCTATCTCATAGTTTAACTGTTTTTAACAAATCTTTCAATTGATTTCGATTTTCCTCATACGATTTGTCGAAATACGGTTTGCGCACCAAAAGGACTGCATCAAATTCTTGATCATAACAGTCTAATTCTAGCAACATCATACGGATTTGTCGTTTCGTTTTATTACGAACCACTGCATTTCCCATTTTCTTGGAAACTGAAATACCATAACGGCTGTTGTCTCCAGTTCTCTTTCTTATATATAGTGTGAAAGATGATGTGTGCTTGTAACGTTTATGATGCATGATCTGCTGAAATTCAGCCGATTTTTTTACTCTATATTTTTCTTCCATAATAATGACAAAAAAGTCACCCATTGGGTGACGATTATGCTGTTAACACTTTTCTTCCTTTAGCACGACGACGTGCAATTACACGACGACCGCCTACAGTCTTCATACGAGCTCTAAAACCATGTACTTTCTGGTGTTTACGTTTACTCGGTTGATAAGTTCTCTTCATTGAAAACCACCTCCAATTTCTTCTACTAGAAGAGTCAAATGCTTTAAAATTATATAAGATATTAGTATGTAAGTCAAGAAAAGGTTTTAGGAATTACTTTTATTTTCAACATACTTTAATATCAGAGACGCTATATATATGTATATAGTTGGTAAAGCATTGGATTAATATATTTTATATTGACATAAATAGGCTTTTTTCTTTGAATTTAAAGGGCGTATACAAAAATCTTCATTCATTGTAAAAATTATTTTTCTTATTTTTTTTATTTTATTTTATTTCAATACACTAATTCAATCTTTATCTATTTTAAAATCTGTTTGTGAATTTTAGGCCTTTTTTAACTCAGTTTGTCCACAGTGATAGTTATACACTAACTTACGTGGATTACTGTTGATAAGTTTTGGAGTGTTGATAATTATGGTTTTTTATTAACATGGTATCCCCATGACTTATGCACATATTTTTTTATCATCTTCCCACATAACCTTGATATGTTTATAAGTGCCTAAAAGTGTTTACAGAGTGCCTGGGTGATTGTTGATAAGTCGTGGATAACTCCCATAAATAATTTTTGTCCACAGTTATCAACACAGATGTGGATAACTTTATAAATCCCACAATTTATCCCAATTTGAAATTTTGTGGACAACTGGGGATAACTCAGTTTATCCCCATAGAGACTGGCTTATTTGCCATTTTAAAGTGTGGACAACATGTGCATACATTTTTGTGGTATAGATTTGTATTTTTTTTTTGTTATTATAGTTAAGCAGGGGGTAACTTTATGTCTACTATTCGTATTTATTTAGATGATGTTTGGTCACGAGTCAAGACTCAGATCGAATCCAGTGAATATTTTGATTCTCATATTTACAAAACATACATCTCAAACAGCAGTTTAGCTTCACTCAATGATAAAAATGCAATTGTATTGGTTCCAACGTTCATTCAAAAACAAATTCTTGCCAGTGAAACTGATTATTTATCAGAAGTCATCAACGAAACATTAAATAAGACAGGAATCGAATGTGTCGTCTTATTAAAAAATGAATTTAAAGAAGAAGAAAAATCACAAATCGTTCAACCCACCTATAAAAAGGTAATCAGAACAGACGGCGTTGTTTCATCTCAAACTTTCGATAACTTTATCGTGGGTCCGAGTAATAATGAAACTCATTCCGCAGCCTTGGCTTGTGCTTATCGCCCTGGTCAGTACTATACGCCACTTTTTATATACGGTAACTCCGGTTTAGGAAAAACCCATCTATTATATTCAATTGGAAATTATATTCTTAAAGGCAATCCTGATGCGAAGGTTTTATATACTTCAAGCTCTGATTTTGTTCGTCAAGTAGCCCGTTCAATTGGAAATCATACAATTGAGGACTTCAAAGAACAAATGTATGCTCTTGATGTGCTATTAATTGATGATATTCAGTTCTTAGCAGGTAAAGAAAAAAGTCATGAGATCTTTTTCCATATATTTAACGAGCTAATTTATAATAAAAAACAAATTGTAATCACATCAGACCGTGTTCCAACTGAAATCAAGGGTTTAGAGGACCGATTAATCTCTCGTTTCTCAAGTGGTCTCTCAGTTGGGGTCGATACACCTGAATTTGAAACAGCATTGGCTATTTTAGAACTTAAGATTGCTCATAAAGCACTTGATCCTACAATATTCGATCTGGATGTCTTGTCTTACATTGCATCTAATTATTCAAAAGACGTCAGAATGCTTGAAGGCGCACTCAATCGAATCTTATTCTTCTCCATAGAGTTTTCTCAAAATGAGAGAATCGATATGTCATTATGTTTGAAGGCATTTAAAGGATCTACAGAAAAAGTTCAAGCAAATGAATTGGATACCAAGACCATTAAAAGAATTGTTGCTGATTATTATGGTTTAACTCAAGCTCAATTGGTTTCAAAATCTCGAACAAAAGCGATTTCTAATGCAAGACACATTGCGATATACCTATCTAGAAAACACCTTGATTTACCTTATAACAAAATAGGTGAGGACTTTGGTAAACGCGATCATTCAACGATTATAAGTGCTTGTGATAAGATTGAAAAGAATCTTAAAACCGATCAATTATTAGCGAAAGCGGTATTTGAGCTGGAAAGCAAATTGAAGTAAGTTGTCAACACTTGACCACAGTCTTTCTACAGTGGTTTAAAGGCTAAACATCACTGTTTAAGCGAGGCTTCATACTTTGTCCACTTCTCAACACACCCTAATAGTAATAATAACTAGTATTATAATGATTATAAGCGATTTTAGAGCATTAAAAATTGAACCCAATTAAGTATTAGATATGATATAATATAACTACAAATTACGGAGGTCTTCATGAAATTCTCAATAAAAAAACAAGCCCTATATAAAGTATTATCGTCTGCAGGTCGTGCAGCATCAATGCATTCACCGTTACCAATTCTTTCAGGAATTAAATTTGAACTGACTCAAAACGAATTAACTTTAATTGCCAGTAATTCAAATATCTCAATTAAAGAAATTTTACGTGCTGATGATCAAAACAAATTAATTGTTTCAGAAGAAGGTGCAGTTGTATTAGAATCTCGTTATGTTCTTGAAGCTGTAAGAAAACTTGAATCAGAAATTATTGAATTTGAAATCATTGATGGCGCATTAACTCGTATCAGCGGAAACAGTGCTGAA
>CBDUDQ010000055.1:0-8408 GCA_965365985.1 uncultured Erysipelothrix sp.
GATATGATATCTAGAACGAAGGAGTGATTATATTATGTGTACAACAATAGGCTTTAAATATAATGAAGGTCAAGTATTGGGTAGAACTTTAGAAATAGGGATGGCATTGGATAATAAGATTCTATATGTTCCTAAGGGTTATGACTTGGTTGAGACTGATGATCAAAATTATGCATCTAAGTATGCTGTTTTGGGAACTGGTTTTTTTGATTTTGTTTCTTTTGGTGATGGGATTAATGATCAAGGATTGATGGGTTCTAGCAATTTCTTTCCTGGGTATGCTTCTTTTAGTGAAGAGCGTGTTACTGGAAAGTTAAATATTACTACTGCTCATGCATTTGATTATTTCTTGTCGCAAGCAAAATCTGTTTCTGAGGTTAGGGAATTGGCTTCTACTTTGAATTTAGTTGCTGAAGATAAGACCGGGCCATCTGGTGGAAATCACTTTTTCTTTATGGATAAGAGTGGGGACACTGTGGTGCTTGAACCTAAGGATGGTGTCTTAATGATGTATTCTAATCCTTATGGTGTTTTAACTAATTCACCGGAGTTCTCTTGGCATACAACTAATTTAAAGAACTATGTTCAATTGAAACCAGAGAATATTGAATCAGTTGATTATAATGGTGCTTTGGTTTCTAAATTTGGTGAGGGTACTGGGATGCTTGGTTTACCAGGTGACTTTACACCGCCATCTCGTTTCGTTAGAGCGGCTTACTTTGTTTCAAATACTGCTAAGGACTTATCTAGAGTTTCTGCATTATTACAAGGCTTTAGAGTCTTGTCTCAATTTGACATCCCTAAAGGTGCAATCATTGATCCTAAAGAGAAACATGAAGACACAACACTTTATACGTCTATGATGGATACAGGAAGCTTGTCTTATCATGTGAAGTGCCAAGATAATATTAACTTACAAAATTTCTCTCATGCTGATTTTGAATCAGAAACTGACGTTAAATTTGTTAAGCTAAATAAAGAAATGAATTTATAATTTTTTAAAAGTCAGTACTAATTATTATTTAGACTTGATAAAAGAGTGATAGGAATAATTGTTTGAATCCCACATAAATTTTATGATTTATAATATGTTAAATAAGACACCCTCAGATTAATGATGGGTGTTTTTCTATTTTACGCTCTAATGGTTTATAATAGGGGTACATGAAGTGCAACTGATTTTTATTTTCTTTATTCTTAATTTCTTTTTCTGATATTTATAATAGAGAGGGGTTTATGAGATATCATGAAGAAACGGGTATTTGTGAGTGGCGTTACGGGAATAATGGGTCAAAAGGCTTTGAAGTATTTATTAATGCATTTGGACAAGCTTGAGATTGTTTGTTTGATTCGAGATTCTAAGGCGAATCGTGAGTTTGTTTTGCCTTATCTTTCTCAGATTGAAATTGTTTGGGGAGATTTGCTTGTGTATTCAGATGTATTGGAGGCTTTGACTGGAGTTGACTATATATTGCATATGGCTGCTTTGGTGTCTCCTATGGCAGATTATGAACCTGTTAAGGCATTCAAAATCAATGTGGGTTCTGTTGATAACTTATTGAAGGCAGTAGATGAATTGTCTTTAACTGAAGTGAAGTTTGTTTATATTGGTTCTGTGGCTGAACTGGGCTCTCGTTTGCCTCCGATTCATTGGGGCCGCGTGGGTGATCCAATTAAAGCCAGTGTCTTTGATTATTATGCTGTGACTAAGATAAAGGCAGAGCGGATGGTTATTGAATCCGGACTCAAATATTGGGTTTCTTTGCGTCAAACGGGCATTCTTCATGAGGGTTTATTAAACAATCGAGAAGGCATTATGTTTCACCAAGCTCTGAATAATGTATTGGAGTGGGTGAGTGATGAGGATTCTGGAAGGTTAATGGCCAATCTGTGTGTTAAAGATTTGCCTTCATCATTTTGGAATTCTGTTTATAACATTGGTGGCGGTGTGTCGTGTCGTGTAGATAACTATGAATTCATGAGTAAACTGCTTGGTGTGATTGGTGTTTCTGACATTCAAAAGATATTTGATTTAAATTGGTTTTCTTTAAAGAACTTTCATGGTCAATATTTTTTAGATTCTGATGTCTTGAATGATTATCTTGATTTTAGAAAAGACAGTCTTGATGATTTTATCTTGCGTTTAAAAGCCAAGGTACCATATCCTGCTTCGATGCTTAAATACATGCCATCATTTATGATTAAGAATTTTGTAATGAAACCCATTGCTAAGAAAGCACACGGCTCATTACACTGGATTGAATCTAAAGAGATGGATAAAGTTGAGGCTTTTTATGGGTCTTTGGATGCTTGGGATAATATTGGTTCGTGGCAAAACTATCTCAGGTTGGTAGATACATTGCCTCCGGTAATTTTATCTCATGGTTATAATGAATCAATATTGGATTCTGAACTTTCAATTTCAGATATGAAAGGTGCCGCTGTTTACAGAGGGGGACTTTGTTTATCTGATAAAATGAAAGCTGGAGATTTAACCACCAAACTTAATTGGGATTGTGCCTTCAAACATCAATTTACTGCAAGTCCTTATTTGATCTTAAAATCAGGTCATTGGTGTCCAAAGTGTGAACCACCCCCATGGAATGATGAAGAGATTGCGGGTGTGAATCCGTTCTTTAATCAGGTATGGGAAGATAATTAAATGAAAGCCTATACGATTGGTCATTCTACTCATACAGAAGAAGAATTTACATCGTTACTTAAATTATTTAAAGTTGATTTACTGGTTGATGTTCGCTCATTACCTGGGAGTAACTATGTCCCGCAGTTCAATAAAGAAAATATGGAACTGTGCTTACCAGAATTGGGCATTGGATATCTTCATATGCCAATTTTGGGTGGACGTAGAAACAAGAATAAACTAATTGATCAAGCACTGGTTTCTGGTTGGAGAAATACCTCGTTCAAGAATTATGCTGGTTATACACTCACATCAGAATATCAAAAGGGTATTGATGAACTTAAAGGATTGATTCTAGATCATACAGTGTGTTTGATGTGTTCTGAAAGTGTGCCATGGCGCTGTCATCGCATTATTGTTTCGAATACCCTGGTTTCTCAATCTGTTGAAGTTGAACACATCATAAGTGAAAAAAACACAATCAAACATGAATTTGGTAACTACGGGGCAACCCCTGAGTTAAGAGCGGATGGTCTGATTATATATCCTGAGGCTGAGCCAATATAAGTTTCTTTTCTTTTAAAGATAGTATAATAAACTAAAGAAGTATATTACTAAGTTCAAAAAAGGAGATGGTGAAAGCATGAAGATTAATCTAAAAAAACTAAAAAAAGATTATGGTGAAAAAGCAGATGCTTATTTGAAAGATAAAAATAAACTGGGAGATTTGATTTCCGCTTCATTTAAGAAACTTGATTTACTGGAGAAAACATCTGCCCTGGAAAAGTTATGGCAAAGTTTATTATTGCTTTTTGGACTGATCAAAGATTGGGCTAGTGGCTCATACAAGAATGTTTCCAAGAGCAGTCTTTTATTGATTGTCATTGCTTTGATTTATTTGGTCAATCCTTTGGATTTGATTCCAGATATCACACCCATAATTGGATATACTGATGACGCGGCAGTGATTGCCATGGTTATCAAAAAGATAAATGATGACTTAGAGAAATATAAGCATTGGTTGAGTGCCAAAGAAATTATTAATGAAGATCAATCTGAAAGCATTATTTAAAGCGTTATTCTGTTTGTATTAGAAAAACGATTTATTTAAAAGCGATTACCTATCATATGCGTTTATTGATATATGGTAGTTGATTGCTTTTTTTTATTTCATTTCTTTGTTTTTTATTAAAAAAAGAGACTTAAACAGTTAATTAAATCTCTATTGTGATAAACTTTGATAACAAAGAAATGTCTCAAATATTTGATTCAATTTTGTAAGGGGAATTTATGAAACAATTAAAATTTATAACAAAACATGCCAAGGGATATAAACACCAATTAGTGATCATGTTTTTGTCGACTTTGGTTTATGTGGGCATCATTTTGGTTTATCCAATCTTATTGCGTTTTACAATTGATAATGTCATTAATGGTTTGCCAGTGGATCTTGGCTTCTTTTCGTTTTTTTCTATTGAATATTTGCAATCTCACTTATGGGTGATTGCTTTGATCTTTATTGCATTGAGCGGAGTGAGTTCGGTTGCTTTATTTTTGCGTGGGCAGTCTATGGGTCTTTTTTCTGAGAGTTTTATCAAGAACTTGCGTAACTCTTTATATGATCATTTACAGAAGTTGCCTTATGCGTATCACATTCGCTCTACTACGGGAGATTTGATTCAGCGTTGTACTTCTGATGTGGATCAAATTGGTCGTTTCTTATCGAATCAGGTTCGTGAGCTGACTTATGCTTTGTTGTTGGTATTTGTTTCTTTAGCGGTGATGTTTTCTATTAATGTAAAGATGACTTTAATTTCTATGATTTCATTTCCAATCATATTCATTTATGCGGTTGGATTCTTTAAGAAGATGCAATCAACTTTTAAACAATATGATGAAGAGGAAGCAGAACTCTTTACGGTTTTTAAGGAATCTTTGGACGGGGTTAGAGTGGTGAAGGCGTTTAATAGAGAACGTTTTGAACTGTCTAAGTTTGATCAAAAGAATGTTCAATTGACTTCTACTTCACGGAAGATGTTTAAGTTACTTGGAATGTATTGGGGGATTTCTGATTTCTTTTGTTTAGCTCAAATTATGATTGTTTTGATTGCGAGTATCTTTGAGGTGCGTTCGGGTTCAATGACCATTGGGAGTGCAATGCTGTTTGTTTCTTATATATCAACGGTCTTATGGCCCATTCGTAATGTGGGACGCATCTTATCTGATATGGGTAAGGTGGGTGTTTCTATTACGCGTCTTGAGGAAATCTTTGATGAACCGATGGAAGATCTTGTGTCGGGTTTAAAGCCTTCTATCTTGGGTTCATTGGTATTTGAAGATGTCAGCTTTGAATACGATGATGGTACTGAAACGGTTTTGCGCAATCTAAACTTTTCTGTAGAACAAGGTCAAACAGTCGCAATCATGGGACCAACCGGAAGTGGTAAATCTTCTTTGGTTCATTTATTAACGCGTCTTTATGATGCGAGTTCTGGACGCATCTTAATTGATGGGATTGATATTACTTTAATCTCACGTGAGTATCTTCGTGAGAAGGTGGGGATTGTATTACAAGAACCTTATTTATTCTCTAAGTCTATTTATGAAAACATAAAATTATCCAATCCCAATTCAAGTGAGCAGGATGTTTATAATGCCGCAAGAGTTGCGTCAATTCATGATGTCATTGAGGGCTTTGATCTTGGATACAATACTTTGGTGGGTGAAAAGGGTGTTACTTTAAGTGGGGGTCAAAAACAAAGACTGGCCATTGCCAGAACAATCATTAAGGATCATCCTTTGGTTATTTTTGATGATTCTTTGTCTGCGCTTGATTCTGAGACGGATGCCAGCATTCGAAGAGAATTAAAAGCTTTGGAAACTAAGGCAACGACCATCATCATTACGCATCGCATTAACTCTGCGATGGGTGCGGATAAGATTGTTGTGATTGATAAGGGTCAAATCGTTGAGATAGGGACTCATGAAAGCTTAATGGATAATAAGGGATTGTATGCACGCATTGCTGATATACAAAATAATAAGATGGGGGTGATCAAAGCATGATTGAAGAAGAACAATTTGAAGCGAATTCTTTAGATACTGGTTTGTGGATTAAAATCATCAAACTCTTGTCTTCATCTAAAAAGAACCTGTATCTTGCTTTGGGGTTCATTTCTGTTGAGGCTGTGATTGGAGTATTTTTACCCATCTTAAATCGCCGTGTCATTGATCGTTATTTTGTGGGTCTTGGAACTCAGGGTGAAATAGTTTATTTTACGGTATTTTATACGCTTGTTATTTTAGTTCAGGCGATTGTTGTTTATAAGTTTATCTATCATGCTGGGCTTGTTGAAATGAACGTGGCTTATACAGCGCGCAATAACATCATGAAGAAATTACAGAATTTATCATTTTCTTATTATGATACAACGCCTTCTGGGTGGATTATAGCGCGAATGACCTCTGACATATCTAGGCTCTCAGAAATTCTCTCTTGGTCAATGGTAGACCTTATATGGGGCTTTGCGTCGATGATTATGTTGGTTGTGGTCATGGTATTGATTAACTTTAAGTTGGCGATGGTTGTATTGGTTGTTGTGCCGTTTGTTTACTTGATATCGGCTTGGTTTCAAAAGAGAATCTTAATTAATTATCGTAAGTCCCGTGCGGTTAACTCTAAGATTACGGGTGCTTATGCTGAAGGGGTTTCTGGAGCTAAGACGACTAAAACAATGGCACTTGAATCAATGCACTATGGTGAGTTTCAAGTATTAACAGCTGAAATGAAATCGAAAACGTTAAGAGCGGTATTGCTTAATTCAATGTATGTTCCGATTGTCATCTTTTTATCTTCAATTGGGAGTGCGGGTGTGATTTGGTTTGGTGGGAATATGGTCATGAGTGATGTCATTCAAATAGGAACTTTATTTCTGTTTGTTCAGTATGCATCTCAATTCTTTGAACCTTTAAGAAATATTTCTGGAATTTTGGCTCAACTTCAAATGGCCCAAGCTTCAGCAGAGCGCGTCATCTCTTTACTTGAAACAGAATCTTCATTGGTGGACAGTCCATCAGTGATTGAGAAGTATGGTACCATTTTGGAACCCAATGAAGCGGTATACGAACCCATTCTTGGAGAAATAGAATTTAAGAATGTATCTTTTCACTATAATGAAAATGAACCCATTCTAAAAGACTTCAATCTTAAAATCATGCCCAAACAAAGAATTGCTTTGGTAGGAGAAACCGGTAGTGGTAAATCTACTTTGGTAAATCTTATTTGTCGATTCTATGAACCGACTCAAGGCGAACTCTTAATTGATGGGCTTGATTATCGAGAGCGTTCAATTGGTTGGTTACACCATAACTTAGGTTATGTCCTTCAAACACCCCACCTTTTCTCGGGTAGTGTGATGGATAACATCAGATACGGTCGATTAAACGCCACGGATGAAGAAGTCTATGCTTCGGCAAAACTGGTGGATGCCCATGAGTTCATCATGAACTTAGAAGAAGGGTATCAAAGTGATGTTGGGGAAGGCGGAAGCAGACTCTCAACAGGGCAAAAACAAATGATCTCATTTGCCAGAGCCATCATTGCCAATCCTTCCATCTTTATTCTTGATGAGGCCACAGCATCAATTGATACCGAAACAGAAATGGTCATTCAAAAAGCCATTGAAACGGTACTCAAAGAAAAAACAAGTTTCATCATTGCGCATAGACTCTCGACCATCGTGTCTTGTGATCGCATCCTTGTGATTCAAAAAGGACAAATCGTTGAGGATGGTACGCATGAGGGCTTGCTTGCTCAAAACGGATACTACCAACAGCTTTATAGCAATCAATTTAAAGAACAGTTGGAGCTGGAAAGCATTCAATAATAAAGGGTCATTTTTAAATTATTTCTCAAATGTGTTATAATTTGATTAAGCGGTGTCAGTGGACAATGCTGATTGACACTGAAAAGACCGCCCATGGGATAAACATGGACGGTTTTTTTATTTAATGGACAGAAAAAAAGGAGAGATGAAAATGAAAAAAGCTTATATCAGATTTATGGCAATGATTTTTACTTCAGCAATATTTATGTATGGGGTGATGTATTTAAATACGTATGAATTGTCTCATGTTTACTTTAGTGAGACCCGTTTCTATATGACCATCTTATCAACGTGTGTGATGGCCATCATCATGATGTTATTCATGTTAAATATGCTTAAGAATAAAAATTTAAATGTACTGATTGTTTTAGTGAGTGTGTTGATTTTCAGTTCAACATTCTATTTCATGAGAACACAGAAATTGGTAACTGATGTTGATTATATGAAACAAATGATTCCTCACCACTCAATTGCGCTTTTGACCAGTGAGAACGCACAGATTAAAGATCCAAGAGTTAGAAAACTTGCGGATGATATCATACAAGCACAAAAAGAAGAAATTGCTGAAATGAAAGCACTCATTCAATCAATTCAAGACGGTAAGTAAGACATTAAACAGCCTCTATTCTGTTATAATAGACATAATCAGTCCCATATAGGAGGCCATTTATGAATAAAGATAAACCTGTAATTGCTTTGATGTATGACTTCGATAGAACCCTATCAACCAATGACATGCAAAACTATGATTTTTTGCCGAGCCTTGGAATCGAACCCAAAGAATTTTGGGCAGAAAACCAAACGTTCTTTGAAAATGAGAACATGGATAACCTTTTAGCTTACATGTACTTAATGATCAAAAAATCAAAAGAAAAAGAAGT
>CBDUDQ010000056.1:0-8228 GCA_965365985.1 uncultured Erysipelothrix sp.
TTTTTCAACAATATTTCCTTTAATTGCTGTTGTTTTATCTCAACAAATTTATGGCATAGAGGGCATTCACCCACAAATTATGATGGGTATGATTTTGATAACTTTATACTTTTCCCTTTGGGTTGTAAGAGAGCCCTTGTCTCGTAGTTTTAGGTTCTTTAAATTAAATTTTAGAACTTCTACTAAAGCGGTGTTCAAAAACTTTGTATATTTATGGATCTTCTCAATCGTCTCAAGCTTATTGATTTCTCTCATTGTTGGACCTCAAACATCTGTCAATCAAGAACTTGTAGTAAAAAGTTTAATCGAAAATCCATTACTTATGGTTGTGATGACTGTAATATTTGCGCCTATTGTTGAGGAACTTGTCTTTAGGGGGGCTTTATATCAATCATTACGCTCAAAAAATAATTATAAAAAAGCGATGTTTATTTCAATGTTTCTATTTTCTTTCCTTCACATTATTCCTGGATTGATTGAAAATCAAAGTTTGACTGAATTTATATATCTGTTTCAATATGCAGGATTGGCCTTTTTTATGATTCGTGCTTTTGAGGAAACAGGCAGCATATGGGGGGCTATTTCTGTCCACGTAATGAATAACCTTTTATCAGTCATCATGATATTCATTTTAGGTGCGAGTTAATGGAACACATAATAAAAGGCATGGTTGAATACAATATATTTAAAAACGAACAATCGGGATTTGGAATCTATACGCTTGTTCTTTTTAATTCAAATCAGAAGCCTTTAACAATAACGGGACCCATCGCAGAATTAGAGTTGGATACATATTACGAGTTAACAGGTAAGTATGTCGAAAATCAAAAGTATGGCATGCAATTTCAAGTTGACACTTTTTCAAGAATGCTACCGGTTCAAAAAGATTTTGTTGTTCGATATTTATCGGGTCCAAATTTTCCTGGTATTGGAAGCATCACAGCCGCAAGAATTGTGGATCAATATGGTGAAGATGTGCTCGAAAAGGTAAAAGATGGTGAAATCACTCAAATAGAAGTAAAAGGTTTGACTAAGGCAAAGGCAACGAAAATTATTGAAATCATTTTAAATGATGATGAAGAAGATGGTGTTGTTAATTTCCTTATGGCTTTTGGATTGAATAATAAACAAATAGTTAAAATTAAACAAATGTATGGATTCTCTGCAGTGGATGTATTGAAAGAAAATCCTTATAGACTTGTTTTCGACATTGATGGGATCGGATTCAAAACTGCCGATAAAATCGCGATGGGATTAAATTTTGATATGGATCATGTTTACCGAAAACAAGCGCTTTATCTGGATCAGTATAAACAAATTGTTTTTGGTAAAGGGGATTCCTATTTACTGGTTAATCCTGAAAGTTTAGAGCAGGAAGCCCTTGATTTGGTCGAAGATGGTGAACTTATTTTGGATGACAATCGTCTTTATCATCACACTCAATATGAGTCAGAAACTTTTATTAGCGAATTTATAAGTGAATTTGAATATTTAGATAATGTTTTTAAATTGGATGACATGGAAGAAAAAATAAGCGATGTTGAAAGAAAATTAAATATAGATTTTGATGACATCCAAAGTCACGCAATAAAATCTTTTTTTGACGAGGACATGTTGATTTTGACTGGGGGACCCGGAACTGGTAAATCGACTCTATTATCAGGCATCGTCAGTTTGATGCAAAGTGAGTTTCCAAGACTTAACATAGCAATGTGTGCGCCTACTGGTCGCGCTGCCAAACGTTTGGAATCATTGACCAATGTACAGGCGAGCACCATCCACTCGATGTTTAAATGGGACCTAGAGAGCAATGAGTTCGGTGTTAATGAGGATGTTCCTTTAGAATGTGATGTTTTGATTGTCGATGAATTTTCGATGGTTGATTTATGGTTGTTTAATCATTTACTCAAAGCAAGTTGGAAAGTGAAGAAATTCCTTTTTGTTGGAGATCAAGATCAGCTTCCAAGTGTTGGACCTGGTTTTGTTTTGGGTGATTTGATTGCCAGTCAAAAACTGCCGGTTATCAGACTTGAAAGAAATTATCGCCAAGAGGCGGGGAGTGAAGTCATCGATTTAGCTATGAATTTTAAAGAGGGTAAGATTGACCTTCACCAGTATCATAAAGATGTTTCTTTTTATGACACAAGATTCGATGATTTAAAAGAAATTGTTTTGGATAAAGTTCAAACTGCTTTAAATCAAGGTTATCACATTAATGATGTTCAAGTTCTTGCGCCAATGTACGCAGGCAGTGCAGGAATTGATAATCTAAATCATTTCTTACAAAAGATGTGTAATCCAAAAGAAACATTCAAACCAGAGATTCAACATGGAACGCGGATATTTAGAGAAGGTGATAAAATTCTTCAATTAAAAAATCAACCTGATGATTTTGTTTTCAATGGTGACATTGGTTATTTGGTCGAAGTAGAAGAAAAACAACTCTTAGTGGATTTTGATGGGATTTTGGTAACTTATGGTCCTCAAGATTTTATAAACATTACACATGCTTATGCTATGTCTGTTCATAAAGCTCAGGGTTCTGAATATCCTGTGGTCATCCTGATTGCGGTTAATGAGTTTAATCGCATGTTATCACGCAGACTTTACTATACCGCTGCCACACGCTCATCGAAAAGTCTTGTTTTAGTAGGGATAGAAACTGCATTTAAAACAGCAGCAAAACGCAGCGAAGAATCCAAAAGAGAGACTTACTTAAAAGAGAGGTTAGAATTGACTTAACTTATAGGTGGAATCTTGGTATGATATTAAATAGAAACACAAAGGAGAATTTACATGAAAATTTTAGTTACAGGTGGTGCGGGTTATATTGGTTCACACACATGTGTCGAACTGTTGAATCAAGGTCATGAAGTTGTTGTAATCGATAATTTATATAACAGTTCAAAACTTGCTATGGAACGTGTCGAAACAATTACAGGCCGTAAGTTGAAATTTTATGAAGGTGATTTATTAAATAAAGCAGACATTGAAAATGTATTCAAAAATGAAGACATTGACTCAGTTATCCATTTTGCGGCTTTAAAAGCGGTTGGAGAAAGTGTCGCTTTACCTTTAAGATATTATGACAACAACATTACAGGGACATTAAATCTTTGTGAAGTGATGGCTGAACACGGTGTTAAGAATATTATTTTCTCTTCTTCAGCGACAGTTTATGGAACCCCAGAGATTGTTCCTATTACAGAAAATTCACCTTTATCGACAACCAATCCATATGGTTCAACAAAATTATTTATTGAACAAATTCTACAGGATTTGAATGTTGCTGATCCTGAGTGGAATGTAGTAATCCTTCGTTACTTTAACCCAATTGGTGCTCACAATAGTGGTCTTATTGGTGAGGATCCAAAAGGAATTCCAAATAACTTAGTTCCGTACATTACTCAAGTAGCTGTTGGAAAACTGGATACATTGAGTGTCTATGGGGATGACTATGATACTAAAGATGGTACTGGTGTTAGAGATTATATTCATGTTGTTGACTTGGCTTTGGGTCATGTCGCAAGCCTTTCGAAACTTGAAAAGAACAGTGGTGTTTCAATCTATAACTTAGGCACTGGAAATGGTTACTCAGTTCTTGAAATGATTAGAGCTTTTGAACAAGCAAGTGGTAAAAGAATCCCTTATATTATCAAAGAAAGACGTGCAGGAGATATTGCTGTTTGTTATGCTCAAGCAGATAAAGCTCTTAAAGAAATTAATTGGGCAGCAAAATATGATGTCAAACAAATGTGTGAAGACTCATGGCGCTGGCAATCAAACAATCCTAACGGATATGAAACTGAATAACTTTTAGACTTCATCATTTCACTCAGATTTCATCCTCTCTTGCATATTTATGTCAATTTGATATAATAGGGGTGTCCAAGACGTGATGAATCTTAGGACGTGGTGGATTTGGTTTGGGAGAGAGACCGATTATAGCGATTTCGTATTGCTATAAACAAAAAAATAACACTCACATAATAATAGGGTGTTATTTTTTTATGGAACAGCATACTTTTGTATGCTGTTTTTTTATTTTTGTTAAAAAAAAGAAAGTTGAGATAAAATCAACTTTCTTTTGTAAAAAATTTTTACATTCTTGTATTATTTTGTTTTCTTAATTCAAGTAAAATTTGTTCTAATACGACAAGGTCTTCTGCTTTCTCTGCAACTTCTTCTTTAACATCTTCAACTTCTTTTTTACGTTTCAATCGATTGAGTACACGAATAACCATAAATATAACCATCGCGATCAATAAGAAATTGATGGTAGCTTGGATAAACTTACCATATGACAAGACTACTGCTTCAGTTTCCCCCACAGCTTCCTTTAATACTACGGTCATATTCTCAAAGTTCTCTGTACCAATCAGAAGACTGATCAGCGGTGTAATGATGTCTTTAACCAGGGAAGTAACAATGGCACCAAATGCGCCCCCAAGCACAACCCCAACAGCCAAATCGATTGCGTTTCCCTTAATTGCGAACTCTTTAAATTCTGCTAAAAATTTTTTCATAAACGTTCCTCCTATATTAACTCTCATATTGTAGCGAAGATTCACACAAAATCCCACTATTATGATATGATAATTCAAATACAGAAAAGAGGATATTATGAGCGAATCAGTAAATTTAAAATTTTTCAAAGAAATTTCAAAAATACCAAGAGCTTCTTTCAATGAGAAAGCAGTGAGTGACTATGTTGTAGAGTTTGCTAAAGAAAGAAATTTGAAGGTTTTACAAGATGATATGAACAATGTTATCGTGTTCAAACCTGCTTCTAAAGGCTATGAAAATGCGCCTGTTGTAATGCTTCAATCTCATCTTGATATGGTGGCAGAAAAGAATAAGGATTCAAATCATGATTTTGATAATGATCCCATTACACTTATTGAAAAAGAGGGTATCCTATACGCTGACAATACAACTTTAGGTGCCGATGATGGCGCTGGAGTTGCATACATGTTGGGTGTCTTGGAAGAAGATTTTAATCATCCAGCTTTAGAGTGTGTTTTTACTGTTGAAGAAGAAACAGGATTGAGTGGTGCTGAATTTCTAGACACATCAATGTTAAAATCTTCACTGTGTGTTGGTCTTGACGGTTCAGGTGAGACAGAGACTTATATTTCTTCGTCAGGTGGCGTTAGAGGGCTTATCACAAAGGACTTACAAAAAGAAGCTGTCGATACAAGCAAAACAGTTAAATTAGAAGTGCGCGGTCTTCTTGGAGGTCACTCAGGTGGCTCAATTGATGAAGAACGTGGAAATGCGAACAAAATTGCGGGTATCATTTTAAGTAGAGCACTTAAGACATTTGATCTACAACTGGTTTCTATCAGTGGGGGATTAAAATTAAATGCTATCACTCGCGAGTGTGATTTAGAATTCACTTGTGAAGACTTCAATGCTTTCAAAGAATGGTTTGTTGAAGTTGAGGCAGAATTTATGGTTCAATATGAATTTTCTGATGCAGGTTTAAAGTTCAATCTATCAGAAGGAACTACTGATTTTGCTTTAAGTTTAGAAGAAACAAAGAACTTATCTTACTTACTGATGATGTTGCCATATGGCGTAATTCAAAAATCTAAAGTCATCGAAGATTTAGTTATTACATCGGCAAATATTGGAACAGTTAATTTATTTGATAATCAATTAGAAGTTGCTGTTTCTTTACGTGCAACTCAAACGTTCGTTATTGAAAATTTAATTCATCAAGTTGAATGGTTATCTCAAACTCTTGGATTTGATGTTGAATTTAGTAATAAATACCCAGGTTGGAATTATGATATTGATTCAAAATTCCGTCCTCATCTATTAGAAGTGTTCAAAAAACTGCGAGGTACTGACATGGATGTTGTTGCGACTCATGGTGGACTTGAACTCGGAATTTGGAAATCGAAAATGCCAGAACTCGACATTGTCAGTTTTGGTCCAATTATGTGGGATATTCATACTCCACAGGAAAGATTGGACTTGGCATCATTTGATCGTACATATGACTTCTTAAAGGAAACATTAAGTTCATTGAACAAATATTAGAAATTAAGAATAAAATAAACATGTTGATAAGTACACCTAAGTAGTGGATATATTCAATTAGATTAGTTTGCGAGCAATCGCAAACTTTTTCTTTTTTAACTTGTAATTTATCTTGAAATGATTTATTATATTAAAGCAATGCCCGAGTGGTGAAATCGGTAGACGCACTGGACTCAAAATCCAGCGGGGGTAAACCCCATGACGGTTCAAGTCCGTCCTCGGGCACCATGAAACAAGCAAACCCACTGTATAGTGGGTTTTTTCATGCTCTAAATTATAGGAGTACCAAAATAGTACCAAAATAGTACCAAATAATTTTATCACTCCGCAAAATTATTCAGTTTATCAAACATTTCACGCTTTCTTTTTGGGAATAAATGGCCATAAGTTTCGTTTACTTCATGCACACTATGACCCAATCTTTCTGATATATCTTTAGCTTCCCAACCCAATTCAATTAAAGTAGATACATGTGTATGTCTTAATTCGTGAAAGGTGAACCAGGGAACGATAGTATCACCTTCATAATCAACTCTTAAAATCTTATGTTCTTTAATATAGTCTCCCGCTTCAGGATGCAAGGTATCCCAATACTTTATCTTGCGATTGTCAATTGTCGACTTCCTCAAATTATTATGATAACCAATCAATGCATAGTTTCCCTTAATAGGCGCAGGGTAGGTTGCTATAGCGTTATCAATTGCTGCTATACAAATATCCGGTACATCAATGATTCGCTCATGCTCGTTCTTTGTATGCGTCATAAGGTTGTTTTTGTAGTCGAAGTTCATTCTTATATGTAAGGTCTTATCTTCTCGTGAATAATCACTCATCCTAAGACCCAATAATTCACCAATACGAGGGCCACACCAATAAAGAATGTGATACATAGCGATTTCAATTGGATCCTCAACCAACGCCATAAAGGTATTAAACTGTTCTTTGGTTAATATTGTCATTTTCTTTTTCTCTTCATATTCTCGTCTAAAAGCAAACGGAATCATTTCAAGAGGGTTTAATCGAATATATCCATAACTCTGTGCAAACTTCAATATACTGCGTAGTGTAACTTGGATGTTCTCGAGATACTTGTTTCGAAGTAAATCGCCATCTGCTTTATCTCTTACACGCTTTTTTAAAAGTTCGCGTTGCCACGATTGAATTAGTTTCGTATCAATGGCAGTAACCTTATGTTTCTTGAAAAAAGGAACAATGTGTCGATTCATTGTTTGTGTAGTTCTTAAGATAGAAGACTGCTTTTTAGATAATTCTAGATTTTCAAGGTAGGACTCAACGACTTCGATGAAGAATGGATTACCATCATCTTGTTCTTGAGATAATTCATACTCAAGAATAAACTGATCCATGTGTTCTTGGGCTTGAGACTTCTTAGTCCACTTTTTACTTCGTCTTCGAACCTGGACTCCATCAATACGCTCAATCCATTCCCATCTGTTAGTAGATTTATTTTTATAAACTCCCATATTCCTTACTCCCTTCTGTTATGTTACAATTAGGGTACACAAAAACCATATCTCACAAGGATATAATTGTGTACAAGCACCAGTTCGCGCTGGTGTTTTTTTCGTTCAAACTCCCCAAGAGAGTTTGAACTCATTAATCAAGTAATCAACTTCACTTTCGCATTGTTCGAGATAATTTGGACTACAATCAAAATGATTCTCTAATATATGAATAATTTCATGAACAGTCGTCTTTTTAATCTGATTGCTGCAAAGCTTGTTATTCAGTAATACATTGTAATACTCGCCATCATAATGGCAAAAACCTCTGATTCGCGTTGATAAATCATCAACGTAATATATTAAAATATTATTAGAGTGACAAAACTCCTCAAACCGTTCACGTTCAACCATGTTATCCCCCTAAATATTAATCTAAACCACGAGCCTTCCTGATACCTTGTATATGAATCAGTACCGACTCCAAATCAGCAGGTGTGAGGTCTTTAGCAGAATCAAATAATAATTGCAGGGATTCACTTTCATATATCTGATTGTAAAGATTCAATAATTCAGGTTTATCTTCAAAGTGTATCAAGTTCTTTTGGTGATCACCATATATATTTGGTCTTACATCATTTACTAGTTCATCAATACTAATTTTAAAATAATTCGCTATCTCTAATGTTATACCAATATTATCAGGCTCTCTAATTC
>CBDUDQ010000057.1:0-8118 GCA_965365985.1 uncultured Erysipelothrix sp.
GCCATGAATGATGGCAGGTGTGCCTTCTGTTGTCTTAACCAAGTTGGGCTTGAGCGCTTCTTTGAGTAAGCGCATCATGGCATCCACCACACCAAAGTCTTTGGCGTATAAATTTTTACCCTCAATATTCTTAGCCACCAGGATATTAGAAAGTCCGTGTTCGAGTTCTTCATAGGAACGCACCAAGCACAATATGGCCATAATTTCAGAGGTGACCGTAATATCAAATGCATCCGTACGACCATTTGATAAAGTAATGTTTCTTAAAGCACGATCATTCATATCCATAACACGTCTGAATAATATTTCTTTAACATTGAGTTCATTGCCATGGAAGACATGATTGTCTATAAAAGCAGCCATGAGGTTATGGGCTGTTGTGATGGCATGAAAGTCCCCAGTGAAATGAAGGTTGATGTCTTCTGCGGGTAAGACCTCACATTTACCGCCCCCTGTCGCGGCCCCTTTACGACCAAAGTTGGGTCCTAATGAAGGTTCTCGTAAGCATGAGATTGCCGAAACATTTAAACGGTTTAAAGCCATAGACAATGCAATGTTCATCGTAGTCTTGCCTTCTCCTGCTGGAGTTGGGTTGATTGAAGTCATTAAAATCAATTTTCCTTTGGTATCTCGCTTTAATAAATCAAGTGATAATTTAACCTTATCTTTTCCATAAAATTCGTATTCTTCTGAGCTTAGATTTAATTTGTCGAACATCATTTTCTCCTTATGATTAGAATCGCAATTTAAGTTTTTGAATAAACGGTAATTTTAAAAATAAATACGTTAAATATATATTAATCGGCAGTTCTACAAGCATCTTTATAAGACGCGGAACCATAAAGGCTGAAAGTGGTGCCTTGGTGATGAACGTTAATGAATAAGAGTTGATCAATAAATGGGCGATGACATTGACCAAGACATTGGCAATGATGCTCCATTTAAATAAATTCTTTTTCCCATAAAGCAATCCATAAAACAAACCTGAAGCTGCACTGGCAATCGTAAACCCAATAAAGAAAGGGCCTTTAGGAAACAACCAAATTCCAATAAGGTCGCCAATGATGGCCGCCAACATTGAGAATTTCCAACCATATAAATACCCCGCTAAAGCCATCGCTAAAAATGTGAAGCTGAAGCGCATGGTTGGTAATGTTAATCCTAAGAACTGATTCAAAATTACTTGAAGACATATAATCAATGCCAAATAAACCAATTTCCGTGTTTGATTCATCGTTAGACCTCCGTGTCCTCATTCAGTACCACACTCACACAATACCCCGCATAAAATATCCAAGAAACCAACCACATGGATATTAATAAAATCATCAAGGACGACAAAGGCCCATAAACGTTTTTATATGAAGAGAATTCATTAATATAAATAAAGAATCCCTGACCCAAGAGTAAGAGGGCCACACTGGCAAATCCAGCGCCTGATAAGAGAGCTGATAATTTCAATTTCTTGGAATAAATTAATTGATAGAATATGGCGAAGAACGCAAAAATCACCAACGGAATCAATTGCTTTTTCCCAAAAGGTAGATATGAAATTAAAACACCCAAGACCACAAATCCAAATACCAAGACTACAAAATAAACAAAGGCTGTTATCCTCAAAACTATGGAACCTCTTGGATTGTCATCACTTTTTCTGGCCATTAATAAAAATGAGTAAATGGACTTTGAGGCCACAAATAAACTGGCTCCCAAAAGTGACAATAAAATCCAAGTTGAGCGGGCATCTGTTAACATGACATAATCAATAAATGGTTCAATGAATTCACCTGGGATGAATCGTTGAAGATAATATATGATTTGAGTCACATCCAAAAGATAGTTCCCAATGAACACCACTGTGATGATTAATAGCGGCGCCAAACCCACAATTAAAGAGTACGCAAATGCATAGGTAAAAATGGTGCCTTCTCGATCAGTGACCATTTTGTATATTTTTTTGATTTTTCCCCACATATTTACACATCCTTTAGATATCATTATAGCAAAAGAAAAAGGACGCGCCTATAAAGTGTGTCCTTTTCTTTTATAAATTCTTCTCAATAAAATCTACCACCTTAGATGGCTCAGCATTCACTAAGACTGCATCCCCATAAACAAGGGCTGGAGTAGACTGTATGCCATGTTTTTTAACAATTTTCATAAACAACGCTTCGTTGTCTTCGCGTTTTACCATTTCAATTTTATCCTGATATCTGTTTTTAAGTCCAAAAGTCAAGAATTGATCTAAAGCGATACATTTAGGACAGTTGTCCTGAGTCAAGATTTGTATTTTTTTCATCTTTTTATTTTAGGTAAATCAAACATAAATTCTTTATCTTTATAATCAATTTTGTTTACCCTTTCCTTTCATGGATCCCTTTGCCTCTTTCATTTCTTTATTTAATGCCTATATTATGCCACACCTTCAGCTGAACACAATGTGATTGGCCTTTTGAAATAAACTTTTTTCAAAACAATAAATTCACCATGTGATACTTATCTAAAAACAATTCTTTGTTTAGTACTCAACAGACATAAATGTTCATTTAGATTGTGATGTTTTTCATTAATTGTTATAGTTTAATAGAAAATAATAAGGAGTCATTAATGGAACACAAATATATTAATAACAATGCACAAAAAACCCTGGTCTTATTTCATGGCACAGGGGGTGATGAGCAATCCATGATTGCCATCGCGAACAAAGTAACAAAGGATATGAATTACCTCTCATTTAGAGGTGATGTGGTAATGAACGGTTTAAGACGCTTTTGTAAGGTTTCAGATGAAGGCCTCATTATGGATGAACAAGACATGTTCAGTAGAATTCCTGATATCTTAAAAGAAATCAACAGATTAAAAGAAGCGTACAATCTCAATGAGCTTTGGGCTATGGGTTTTTCTAATGGCGCCAATACCTTAGCCGCAATGCTCCTCACACAAGAGACCCCATTTGAAAAAGTAATCCTGTTGCGTCCCATGAATATGGAGAGCCTAACACCTCCAAGAGACCTTAAAAGAATGGAAATATTAATCCACTCAGGTCGTTTTGATGATATAATACCGATGCAGCAATCCGTCGGTCTTGAGCACCGCTTAAAGTCGCTCAACGCAAAAGTAAACAACGAGATTTATGAACTGGATCATCGCATGCGCGATTATGAAATCAAAGATTTAGCACAATGGTTTAAAAGGAGAATTTAAATGAACAACTTAGAATTATTAAATGGTACTCAGTCTTACGCACTCATTGGCATGAACAACAAAAAGAAAACTTATGCTCATAAAATCTTTACCTTATTAGAAAAAAAAGGAAAAACAGTCTTTGCTGTGAACCCTAACTATACTGAAGTAGAAGGTAAAGTCAGTTATGAAGATGTTTCTCAAATTGAAGAAGATGTCGAAATGGCAATCATGGTTGTCAATCCAAAAATTGGAGAACACTTGCTTGATGGACTGAAAGAAAAAAATATTAAAACACTTTGGTTCCAACCTGGATCACATGATGAATCACTTTTAGAAAAAGCTGAAAATATGGGATTTGAAGTGGTGAGTGATTGTGTATTACAAGTTTATTATCAAGCTGACAACACATAAATAAAATAAGAAATCAAACACAGACTCTCTTTTTAAAAAAAGGGTCTGTGTTTTTTCTTTAATTACATTGCTTGTATAAATCCTACATAAAAGATAATATATTGTTAGGAGGATGATATTTATGAGTGAAAAAGATAATAAAATTCCTGAAGAGATGCTTCCAAATCCGGTAAGCATTGACAATGATGTGCACCCTGATTTGATGGGTGAAGTCTTTAAGGAGACACAAGACAATGAAACGTGTGAATGCGTTGGAGAATGTACTTGTAAAAAAGGACACAACCAAAAAGACAATGAACAAGATTCACCAGGATTGAACGATGAAGATGAAAATACTTGTCATTGTGATGGTGATTGTACTTGTAATAAACCAAAAGAAGCTACAGAAGAAACATCAAAAACCTGTGATTGCAAAGAAGATTGCTGTAAAGACTCAGATACTTGTGAGTGTGAAGGCGACTGCACTTGCAATAAACCAAAAGAAACCACAGAGACCATGGCATGCGGCTGTAAAAAAGGCGAATGCACTTGTGATAAAGAAGACCACCACCAAATTGATACCGGAAGAATAAACAACCCTGTCAGTATGGACAACGATCTTCACATGAAAGAAGAAGTTTTCTCAAGTGAAGGTGATGAAACACTGGATACTCAAGAAGAAAAAGATAAAAAAGAAATTGACTTCGAACATCTAAGCCAAGTGATGGATCATAAACGAAAAGAATATGAAACAGACACATCTGAAGATGAATACGAAGATGAGTATGATGAACAAGAAAAAACAGATAAAATATTCTTAGACATCCAAACAAGACACGACGTATAATAAAAAAGCCTCAAGCAAATTTAATCGCTTGAGGCTTTTTTTTGGTTTATAATTTATAGTTAGAGTGCTTGTTTATATTCAATCATCTTTTTAACTTTAATAATAAGATAATAGCTCAGTGCCCCTAAAAAATAGGCCAGTACATCAAGAATATCGCCTGTACTCTTGGCACTGAGCATCGGCAATATAAGTTCCCAAGCAATACTGCATACAATGGAATAAAAAAAGACGCTTTTCAAATCATTGGCTTGTTTAAACTTAGAAAAAGATAAAACAAAGTTAACATAAGAAAGAAATACGATGCCCGCCAAATAATCATTAAAATGATATTTAAAGATGGGTCCAAGGACACTGATCTTGATATCTTGTTTAAAATAATTATTGATGACATACAAAATTAAGGCAAAGATAAAAATAAGCACGCTGGTATTTCTTTCATTCTTTTTAATCAAAATTCAGAAAAAACAATCAAGGCCATTAAAACAGCACCCACAACGCCCCAAAATGTTAAACCATTTCCATTATTATTATTATTTGACATGACACAATTTCCTCTCTAAAGTAATCCATCTCTACTTAATTGTATATAATTGAAAAATTATTGTCAATACAAGTCATAAACAGCTTATAGTAATTTATATAAGCAAGCATAGAAAAATCCTCAAGCATTTTTATAGTCTTGAGGATTTTAGCATTACTTAATAATCAGTGTTCTTAATTCCGCAATGCGATCACCAAATGTTTCCAGTGTTTGATCAATGGCAGTGGTCTCACGCATATCAACGCCAGCCTTAGCCAAGACATTGATTGGGTAATCTTTTGATCCTGATTTTAAGAATTCAAGATACGGTGTTGCGTCCCCACCATTATAAATGGTTTGAGAGAATAAGGTCGCTGCTGAGAATCCAGTTGCGTATTGATAAACGTAATAGTTGTAATAGAAATGAGGGATTCTTGCCCACTCAAATGCAATCTCAGGGCTTGTGATGCTTTCACCATAATAGAATGCATTCAAATCTCGATAGCTGCTTGATAAAAAGTCAGCAGTCAATGCAGTACCACTGGCATCTGCCTCATGAATCAGGTGTTCAAATTCAGCGAACTGAGTTTGTCTGAAGACCGTACCCTTAACAGTGTCTAAATAGTGGTTTAGTAAGTATGCTCTGACTTGAGGATCCTCGTATTGATCCAGTAGGTAATTGAGTAATAGGTTTTCGTTTGTCGTTGATGCGACTTCAGCAACGAATATTGAATAATCACCATAAACATACGGTTGATATTTACGCGTAAAGTATGAGTGGACTGAATGGCCCAGTTCATGTGCTAAAGTGAAGAGATTGTCAATATTTTCTTGCCAGTTCATAAGGATGTACGGGTTGGTACCGTATGCCCCTGATGAGTAGGCACCAGAGCGCTTCCCTTTGTTTTCTACGACATCAATCCAGCGATCGCTGAATGCACGTCTGAGGGCCGCTTGATACTCTTCTCCAAGCACAGCCAAAGCTTCAAGAATGATTTCTTGTGCTTCTTCATAAGTGAATTTAAGATCAACATCATCAACCATCGGTACGTAGATGTCATACATTTGAATGTCATTGAGTTTCAGTGCTTCTTCTCTTAAGCTCACATAGTCATGGAGTAAGTGAATCTTATTATGAATTCCAGTGATTAAAGATTCATGAACCGTTTCATCAATGTCATTATAGGCAAGTGCAGCATGTCTTGCAGATTGATACCCGCGAATTTGAGCATTGTAATTATGGCCCTTAACATTCCCAGTGAGGGTTGCTGCTAAAGTATTCTTTAAATCACCATAAGTATTTTGCATTGCTTTAAATGCTGATTCACGAACACTGCGATCTTTAGATTCCATCAACAATGAATAACGACCGTGGCTTAATTGAACCATTTTACCAGACTCATCTTTTACTGAAGGGAATTTCATATCAGCATTGTTTAACATACCAAAGACATCAGATGGGTTGTTGAAGATTTCTCCAGCCCCTGCTAAAAGTTTTTCTTCTTTTTCACTTAAAATGTGTTCTCTTGATTTAAACAAGCGATCAAATTCATGGGTGTATAAAGACAAGGCTTCATCTTCTTCTAAATAGTTTCTAAGTTTTGTTTCATCGGCCAATAAAAGTTCTGAGTTATAGAAAGAAAAACTTGAACTGAACTTGGCAATCAAAGCACCCATGCGCGCACTCATCGATTGATATTTTGGATTGGTTGTATCGGTATCAAAGTTTAAGTGAGCATAGGTATGTAAGATGCCAAGACCTTGCGACATTTCATCTCTGTATTTTAGTGCATGTAATAAATTCTCTTTAGATTTGGCCAGGACGCCTTTAAACTCGTCTGCCTTTGATAAATGTTTCGTAAATAGTTCCAAAGCATCTTCCCATTTTTGATCGGATTCAAAAATAGGTTGTAGATTCCATGTATCTTTTTCTGCCACTTCACTTCGAAGTGGTAATCTGTTTGTTTCTGACATTGCACACCTCTTTTTATCTAAATGGGTTTTCCCAATATTACTATTCTAGCATAATCCTGTGATAGGGTTAAAGTTTTATAATTTCTTTTGTGAGATAACAAACGCCAATGGCACCTGGGCCCACATGCATTCCAATTACAGGGCCAATGGCCGTCACTTCGATTGGAAATGAAAACTGTGATTCTAAGCTTTTCTTCCATTCGTTTGCTTCTTCTTCAGCATCAATGTGATGGATGATCAGCGTTTTAATCTCAAAGGCTTCGTGATCTTGTTCTACTTGATTTTGTATTTCTTTCATTGCGCGTTTTCTGGTGCGAACTGTTTTGAAAGAACTGGTTTCCCCTTTAACAACTGTTAATAAAGGAATGAGTTTTAATGCATTGCCCAAGAGTGCGCCTGCGGCACCAATACGACCGCCTTCTTTAAGGTAGTCTAAAGTTTTTGGTATGAATATGAATCGGGTACGATCAGCCAGTGTTTTTCCAAATTGATACAACCCATCATAGCTCATGCCTGCATCTCGCGCTTTGGCAATTTGTAAGACTTGCAGTCCCAATTGCATTGAATTGGTTTTTGAGTCGATGACTTCTATTTTTCTTTTAGGATATTCTTCTAATAACATTTCTTTACAGGTCATGGCACTTTGAAACGTACCGCTCATTTTTGATGATAAGAATATTGCAATGATGTCATTGCCCTTTTGAAGTTGTCTGTTCATTGATTTTAAGATCTCTCCCACTGCAGGTTGAGATGATTTAGGAATGCCTTCGGCTTTCATTTTAGCGTAGAAATCGTGATGTTCAAGGTCTCTTTCTAAAAAACTTTCCTCTTTAAAGTTAACCATTAAATCAATGATTTCGATATTGTATTCTTCTTGTTTTAATTTCGGGATATAGCTGGTACTGTCACTGATGATATGAATCATAAAAAAACCTTCTTTCTTAACACTATAGAAAATTATATCACATACAGAAAAAATTGCCGTGAAAATACAAAAAAAACTTCCCGTAAATGAGAAGTTGTGTTGTTTATAGTATGGTGACCCGTACGGGATTCGAACCCGTGAATGCATGCGTGAAAGGCATGTGAGTTAACCGTTTCTCCAACGGGCCACATATGGCGCTTGATGCAGGATTCGAACCTGCGACCCACTGGTTAACAGCCAGTTGCTCTACCTGCTGAGCTAATCAAGCATTTCTTG
>CBDUDQ010000058.1:0-8111 GCA_965365985.1 uncultured Erysipelothrix sp.
TTATAAAGAATCGTCAATGTATTCTCATCATAAGAACTCACACTGATCGGTCTTCTTAGAATCATGCTTTGATCCGCCAATTTAATATGAATGAATTGTCCTGCTTCTTTGATTTCAGAACACAAGAGACCAGATAATTTCATTTCATAAACATTCTGAGCAATCATCTCATTGCTCAGTACCGCCATCATCTCTTGTTTCATATTTGTTCTCCTTGATATACAATTTTTCCATCGACCAAAGTCATCACACAAAACCCCTTTAATGCCTCACCCATAAACGGTGTGTTGCTTGACTTAGATCCCAATAAAGATTTAGAAACAATGCGCTCAGTGTCCAAATCAAACACAGCCAAATCAGCAGGCGATCCAACAAGAATATCACTGCCCTTAAGCTCAAATCTTTCTTTAGGATTTAATACCATGAATTGCTTTAAATCTTTGAGTGATAATTTATCTTCTAAAACAAGTTTTGTATACAACAAAGGAAACGCAAGCTCAAGACCAATAATCCCAAAAGGCGTATTCATAAAACCACCCTTTTTCTCTTCTTCTGTGTGAGGCGCATGATCCGTAGCGATCATATCAATGGCCCCTGACTTCAAGCCTTCAAGCAAAGCATTCTGATCTTCAAGTGATCTTAAAGGTGGATTCATTTTATGAACCGAATCATCAGACAAGACATCCATTTCATTTAACAATAAATGATGGGGACTGACCTCACAAGAAACATCAACCCCTATTTGTTTTGCAAAACCAATCATTGCCACACTTTCCTTGCTGGAAACATGACACACATGATACTTAACTTTACTCTCATGAGCCAAAACCAAATCTCGGGCAATTTGACTGGATTCAACCGCAGACAAAATCCCAGGTAATCCAAGTTCCTTATTACGAATGCCCTCATGCATAACACCAGAAAATAAAATGTCATCATCCTCTGTATGAGCAATTAATATTTTATTGTGTTTCTTTAAGGCTCTCATTGCTTTTAACATCGTGGCAGAAGACTGAATGCCACGCCCATCATTAGAATACCCAATGGCATCCATGCCTTCAATATCCACCAAATCATCACTGGTCAATCCTTGTGTAATCGCTGCGAACTGATGCACATGAACCAATGCATCTTTTTTAATAATCGAATTAATCTTATCTAAGGTTTCCCCAGTATCAACCACCGGATTGGTGTTGGGCATTGCACAAATCGTAGTAAACCCGCCCATTGCGCCCGCCAAACTTCCACTCTTAATGGTTTCCTTAGATTCATAACCTGGTTCCCTAAGATGAACATGAACATCAATGAGACCTGGCATCAAAAGTTTCCCACATAAATCAATTAGTTCAGAACCCGAAATTACATCCGAAATTGAAGAAATGATGCCATCAGTAATTTCAATATCTTGTTTTAGCAATTCACCATTATCCTGAATAATCATACAATTTTTTAAAATCATCTCATGGCCTCGCTTTTCTCTATAATCATTTCCAATATCGCCATTCTCATATAAACCCCATTTTCCATTTGCACAACAAAACGAGATTTCGGTGCTTCAATTAAGCTCTCTGAAATCTCCACATTATGATTGATAGGACCTGGATGCATGATGATCGCCTCATCCTTTAGTTTTCCGTAACGAAAATGATTCATTCCAAATTGATTACAATAATTCAGATTTTCACTTTTATCCACATGACGTTCATTTTGAATTCTTAAAAGCATGACCACATCCGCGATGTGGACAATCTCATCAATCTCTTTATATTCCCCATACTTTGAAAAACAAGAATCACGGTAAGCCTCAGGAGAACAGAAATAAATTTCTGCCCCGAGTTTACCCAACAACTTCATATTTGATTTTGCCACACGAGAATGTTTTAAATCCCCGACAATCGCAATCTTCAAACCTTCAAAATAACCGAATTCTTCATAGATGGTCATGATGTCCAATAAAGATTGACTTGGATGTTCACCACAACCCGCACCCGCATTAATAATCCCAATTTCAAGACCCGATAGATCCTCATAGAAATCATCTTCAGGATGTCTGACAATGGCTATTTCAGCACCCAAGGCCTGGAATGTCAATAAAGTATCATAGAGGCTTTCACCCTTTTTAATTGAACTGGTCTCAGCATTAAAATCAATGATATCAAAGCCCATTTTACGCTGAGCCATGACAAAACTATACTTAGTACGTGTGCTGTTTTCATAGAATATATTAACAACGCTTTTATCATACTTAGGAAAATCTTTTGTAGTCTTAAAATACAACGCTTGATTAATCAAATCCGATACTTCTTTAATTCTCAAATCATCCACAGTTAATAGATTGTTCATCTTTTCCTCCTTGAAATACGCATTGTTTTTCATTAGAGAGCAAGACAGACTTTAAGAATTTTGCTCTTTTCAAACCTCACAGGATTTGTTTAAAAGGTCTCAAATTATAAATAAAAGCCTCTTTCGTATAGAAAGAGGCTCACATAAAATGAACTTGGTTTAGTCTCTTCCTTTGGTGTCTCTCGGACACCGTTAAAGGTCTGTCACTAGTATCCTAAACCCTGCCATTTCGATTGTCAAGACAAGTTATTGAGAATTTAAAACAGAAAAATATATTTATTTTAAGTTAAACGTTATAGCTTTAAAGTACTAAAAAAACTAAAAACTCAACCTTCGTCTCGATTAAGAAAATAAAAAAAGCGCACCAGAATTAATGAATCAGGTGCACTTTCTATTAATTTTAAAGAATTCCAAAGTAAGAAAGTACAATGGCGCCAATGAATGTTCCAAGAATTAACAATCCAGAATTAATTTTTTTATTCTTGATCAAATAGAACATTAAAAGTGTAAACAGTAAAGGTAAAATATTTGGGAAGATTGTATCAATTAAATCTGTTTGAAGATTTACAATGTTTCCCTCACCAATGACAAACTCAGGTAAAAGTTGAATACTGACATAGGTAGAAATCAAAGCACCTACAACAGTTACCCCAAGAATGGTTGCGGCATGAGCAATTTTAGTCGCGTTTTTACTGATTGATTCTATTGCTCTTGTACCCGTGTTGTAACCTAAATGTGTAAAAGGAATTTTAATTAGGAACATTCCGAAGTAAACAATGAAGAAGATGATCGGTCCAAGAATATTCCCTTGTTGAGCAAATGAAGCTGAAATACCAGCCACAATAGGCAAGAGAGTAAACCAGAATAGTGAATCCCCAATCCCGGCCATCGGTCCAAATAATGCAACCCTAAGACCCGCAATGGTTTCTCTTGGTGCTTTACTTTCTTCAAGAGATAAAAGCATTCCCATTAACATCCCTACTAAAGGTGGAGACGTATTCATGAAGTTTAAATTGTCTTCCATTGCCAACTTAAGTCCTTCTTTATCATCCCCATATATTTTTTGAAGTTCCGGTAGTTGAGAAATTAACCAACCCCCTGATTGCATTCTTTCATAGTTGAACATACATTGTAATAAAGTAGCACGCAAACCCAATTTCGTTAGATCTGATTTTGACAATACTCTTTCATTTTTATTGTTAGATACCATCTGAGTCACCTCCTGGATAATTATTAGATTGTTCCAATAGTTTTTCTTGCTTTGTATCATTATAGTATGTTGCCAAAGCTATTGCTGTCCCTATTGCTGCAATTGGCAACAGGTTTGAATATTCGATAAAGTTAGCCAATACAAAACCCACAATCATGTAAGGAATGTATTCTTTTTTAAGCATAGTTCTTAAGAGCATACCAAACCCGACTGCTGGTAGGATGCCACCTGCAACACTAAAGCCATGACTTAACCAAGCCGGGAAACCTTCAACCAATTTACGCATCGCATCTTGAGCCGCATATGCTGATAAGAAAACAACGACTGAATAAGTTACACCCACAATTAAAGTTGCGATTAAACCATTTCTATATATTCCCCTTATATTGCCTGCTGCCGCAAATTTATCTGTACTGGTTGCGAAAACAGCAAATGATGAATAAAAGAAAAGAATGATATATTGCATTAAGAAACTAAAAGGCAAAGCCAAACCAATTGACTGTTCTGGAGTGGATCCAGTAGTATGAGCTAAAACAACTGTCATAACCCCCGCTAAAACTGGGTTAGGAGGTTGAGTTCCCCCAGCAGGTGTTAAACCTGCAAACGTAAGCTCAGTCAATCCACCCGCAATGATTCCCAAGGTTGGATTACCAATTATAAATCCAGTTAAAGTTGATACAATAATCGGTCTAAAGATAAATATTGCTTCTAACCAAAAGTCGACTCCTACAATAAAAGCCATAAGAGCAAGAAGTACACCTTGTACTAAGGTTATTTCCATATTATATTCCTCCTTTTGTTAATATTTAATTACTTTATCATCTGGAACGTCTTGAATATAAACGTCTACATTTTTTGACTTCAAATAATTTAAATCTTCTACATCTTGTTCATCTAAATATACCTTATTGGAATACTTTTCTTTACCCTTTGAAAAATGCATATTACCAACATTAAGCTTGTCAATTTCAACGCCACCATCAAGCAATTTCTTAGCCACTTCAGGGTTTCTAATTACCAAGAAAATAAGTTGTTTATCAGAAGCCTTGTGAATAATATCAATCGTTTTACTTACAGAAAAAAACCGAATTCCTACACCTGAACTTTTCGCAGTCATAGCCATGAGTTGTTGTTGCAAAGGATCTTCTGCAGTGAGATCATCCGCAACAATAATTAAGTTAGCCCCTAAAGTTCTAACCCATGTCACGCCAACTTGACCATGAACCAATCGATTGTCAATTCTAGTTAGTAATATATTAGCCATATATTCTCCTCTCACGGTAATGATACCGGTTACATTACCTGTTAAGTTCATAGTATCACACTATTACACATAATTGCAAGATATGCATTTCTTGGTAATCAAACAATAATTTAAGAAACTAAAATCGTACTTTTATGACAAGTAAAGTTAATATCTGAATAAAACAATTCTGAAATAATAGATTAAAAAAAAGAAAATAGAAATAATTACTCTATTTTTATTTACATCAATATCTATTGAATCTTTAGAATAAATATCAATACTATACGCAACGTAGACTTAAACGATTAAGGTGAATTCTTTCACAGACACGTTGACAAACACTTTTCCGCTTGGTATATTGGTGGTACGAAAATATGCTCATTTTTAATGGGCGAAAGTGTACCTAGGGATCCACGCAGCAGCGAAGGACCGAGCGGTACAGACACGCATAGTGTCACACCTGAGGGATAAAAGCCCAGGGGGGTAGGTTTCGCTAAGCCTACCCCTCTGGGCTTATTTTTGTTTTTTTTCAAAAACAAGGAGACACTATGAAAAAAATCTTCGAAGGTAAAACCAAAGATCTCTATGAGATCGACAGCCATAAAATCATGATGATATTCAAAGATGATGTGACTGCAGAAAATGGAATTTTCAATCCAGGAGCCAACCAAGTTGGCCTAAAGATGGAAGGCATTTCTACAGAAAACTTGAGACTCACCACTCATTTTTTTGAAGCCATAAACAAGATGGGCATCCATACTCATTTTCTAGACTCCAATTTAGAAAATAGAAGCATGAGTGTAAAAAAAGCGGAAATGTTTGGAAACGGCATCGAAGTCATATGCAGGTTCAAAGCAGCAGGAAGCTTTGTCAAACGATACGGGATGTACACCAAACAAGGTGACAGCTTACCAGCCTGTGTTGAAATTACACTTAAAGATGACGAAAGAAACGATCCTTTGATAACAAAGGAAGCTTTAGTCGCCCTCAATATTCTAAGTGAAAAGGAACACGACCAAGTCGTTTCATTATGCAGAGAAGTGTGTATTTATATTAAAGATGAATGTGCCAAGCACGATCTTCAATTATTCGACATCAAACTGGAATTTGCCAAAGATGTTGAAAGTAAGGAAATAATGTTAATCGATGAAATCTCAACCGGAAGCATGCGCGTCTACAAAGGCGACACCCTCTTGGATCCATTCACATTAAGCCAAACACTATTGAACGATTAAATCTTGGTTTTTTTATTGCAAAAACGGCTGCGTGGGGTAGCCAGTTGAATACGTTAACAGTTTAAACAAGGAGGAAATATGTTTAAAACCATATTTATTGAACGGTATTCAGAATTTAGCAGTGAACTCACGGTTTTAAAAGAAGAAATTAAAAATCATTTAAAGGTAGAGGCTCTAAATGATCTTAGAATCATTCATAAATTTGAAATTGAATTTGTCAGCAACGAGGAAATGATAGACATTCAAAACCAAATTTTTAATGACCATATTTCAAATGTTTCATTTACAGAAAATAATTTTGGTAAACAATTCCTAGAAATTGAAGCCGTCAAAGGACAATTCGACTTTATCAACCAAGAATTAGAAACCATGATATCACAATTATTAAATAGAGAAACAAAAATTAAACACAGTAAAATCTTTGTCTTTAATGACCTTTCAAACACAGATTTAAAACTCATTACTCAATATCTTTTAAATCCAAATGAATCACAATTAAAAGATAATCAAGCTGAAGATAAAATGGAAACAGTCAACTACCAAGTACCAACAGTTCACTTTAAAGACGCAAGCGAACAAGAACTCATGAAATTTAAAGACGCCTATGCACTCGAAATGGACGACTTAAAACTCATTCAAAACTACTTTAAAGAAATTAATCGAGAAGCAAACGAACTTGAACTGAGATTAATCGCCACATACTGGTCAGATCACTGTAGACACACCACTTTTAATACAGAAATCACAGACCTCAAAGTACAAGGCAATTATCAAGACCTCATTGAAAACTCATTAAATGAATACAAACAAACAAGACAAGCACTAAATCACAAAAAGCCTTTCACTCTAATGGACCTTGCCTGCATCAACGCAAAAGAAATCCAAAAGAAAGGCCTCATGAGTGATTGGGACCTCTCAAAAGAAGTCAACGCAGCAAGCATCAAAGTCGATATTTCAGGAGAAGAATACCTTTTACTCTTTAAAAATGAAACACACAACCACCCCACAGAAATTGAACCCTATGGCGGCGCTTCAACATGCATTGGCGGCTGTGTCCGTGACCCCATGTCAGGACGCGCAACCGTATATCAAGCCATGAGAATCACAGGATCAAAAAATCCAAATACTAGCTACTCAGACAAACACCCACTCAAACTCAGTCAAAGACAAATCGGACAACTCGCAGCACAAGGATACTCCGACTATGCCAATCAAATGGGCGTTGATACAGACTATGTTAAAGAATATTACCACAACGGATTCGAAGCCAAAAGAATGGAACTCGGAGCCCTTTTAGCCAGCGTAAAATCAAGCAACGTACAAAAACTAGAACCCCAAACCAACGATGTCATCTTAGTCATCGGCGGAAAAACTGGACGCGATGGCCTCGGTGCCGCAATCGGATCATCTAAAAAACAAAGTCAAGAATCACTTAAGAAATCAGGACCTGAAGTTCAAAAAGGTGACCCCGTAACCGAAAGAAAACTCATGCGTCTATTCAACAACCCAGAGTTCACAAAACTCATTAAGCGAAGCAACGACTTCGGAGCTGGAGGACTGGGCGTAGCAGTTGGAGAACTCGCAGACGGACTCGACATCTACCTAGATAAGATGATTCTTAAAACACCCCTAGACCCAATGGAAATTGCCCTTTCAGAATCACAAGAAAGAATGGCCGTTGTCATTGCCAAAGAAGACATGATAAAAATCATCCATCTCGCAAAAGAAGAAAACCTAGACACAGCCTACGTAGCAGACGTAAAAGACACCAACAAACTCAGAATGTTCTACAAAGACCAACTTGTCCTAGACCTAGACCGATCATTCCTAGATGAAAACGGCGCTAAAAAATCAGTCCAAGTAATCATAGATTCAAAAGAAATCAGCTTAGAACGCGATCCCATCAACGATGCAAATCAAAAAGCCCTAAGAGAAATCTTCTCAAACTCAAATGAAAGTAACGAACTCCTACAAGACTCGATGGTCAAGCTGATTCCAAACCACGAAAATAACAAAGAAATCTGCTCATTCATGAGCTGTGGATACAATCCATATATTTCAAACACCAGCCCCTACC
>CBDUDQ010000059.1:0-8027 GCA_965365985.1 uncultured Erysipelothrix sp.
TAAACAGGATACCAGTAATGACGATGATGACTATAAACTTTCCACCAGTCCTTCTGGTTTATATGTTCTTTTAAAATTTAGTAATGAAGAATTGAAATTGTTTACTTTTAATGAGGAGGATTTTAAATTTAAAGAAGAGATTATTGATTATGATAAATATGTTTTTTTAAATACCTATCATAATATGTATCAAATAAAAACCGTTGATAATAGGATGGCGATTATTGAAAGTGGTAATTTTTATTTTATTGATGAAAAGGTCAATGGCGTTGATGATATTAAATTTGAGTACACAATCCCTAAAAATGGTGTCGAACATAAGGTTAGGCCACAAAACAGAATATTGAATGATTATATGTTTATTGGATCTTTTTCTAATTCAGCATATGGAGCTAGGTATGATAATTTGATATATGATGAGGGTTTCTCAATGTCTACGATTGTTGAATATGAAGAGCAACTTGTTCCTTCAGGAACTTATGTAATTAATAGGGATGAAATAATATTTAAAAGAATTGGGGATGTAATTATTGCACAGATGAGTGAGATTCCAGAAGGTGAAACTGAACCATTTACAATGTATAAAGTTCTTCATCCCTTATTGGCTGAGTTACTCACAGAATTACATGACAGTGTTTGATTGAGAAAAAAGAATCAACTTACTTTATCAGTCGATAGAGTGAATTGATTCTTTTTGTGTTTAGACTTTCTTTTATTTTAATATCTACATAGTATTCTAGTTGCCATACTCGAGATTTGCTGGCCTGTTTGTTGAGGTCTTGGTCCCAACTAGGGTAGACTCTGATGCCCATCTTTCCTTTTGTGTTATTTGATTTAAGGATGCCGTGTTTAAGTAATACTTCTTTTGGGAAGATGAATTGACCGAAATGTTCTTGATTATGGATGCAGGTGATGACTATAAGTTCTGGTGATTCGTCGAATTTGTATGGGGTGTTTTTATTGTTTTCGTCTTTTTCCCAGAAGACGACAAATTGTCCTTGTTTGTTTGGGGTTTGTTTGGCGGTTCTGAATCTTAATTTTTTGTTGTTTAATTTGAATGTGCATGCGGCGTATTCTTTGTTTTGATCTTCTGCTTGAAGTTCTGTTATTTTGTAATTTAAAGGTGTATATAATTTTTCTTTGATGAACTCTAGTGCTTCTTTGTAGTTTTTCATCTTTGGTCCTTTCTGCTGATATGTTATTTGTTGTTACTTTATTTTTTAATTTTGTTTTTTTGAAAAGAAAACCTTGTCTGAGTATTGATGACAAGGTTTATGTTTGATCTTATTCTACTTTAAATTTAGCCTTCGTTCAAGATGGCTTCTAATTGGAGTTCTTCTTCTTTTTCTTTTGCGGCGAGGTTAACGAGCCACTTTTCTTTGTGTATGAATTTAAGGGCGATGACCATTTTAACGACATCGGTTGATTGTCCTACCAAATAGAGTCCAATGATTGGAAGATTCGTAAAATATGTCGCAATACCAACGAACAGTAGGTTAACACACCACATGTATCCTGAGTCTAGGATGAGGGTTGAGCGGGTGTCGCCGCCTGCTCTTAGTAGGAAGTAGATGCTTGTGTTGACAACATAAATCCAAAATAGGACTGACATGATTCTCAGAAAAGTTTGAGAGAGGTTAATTGCGTTGGGAGAAACATTGTAAAGGTGAGGGATTAGGAAGCTGGCCATAAAGAGTAAGATTCCGAATACGATTGAAAGGATGATGCCAAAACCCAGTAGATGGAAGCCGTTTTCTCTGGCTTCTTGAATTTTGTTTGCGCCTAGGGGTTGTGAGACCAGGATGGTTGTGGCGACGGCCATGCCTGCGTTCATGGTGAAGAAAAGGTCAGCTACTGTGTTTGTAATGGAGTAGGCTGAAATAACATCAGCCCCTCTTGTTCCGTAGAATCTCATGAGCATGGCGAGTCCCATTGCAAACATGATTTCGTTGATTGATAAGGGTAATGCTTTGAGTGTAATTGCTTTGATGAGTGTTCTTGAGATGTCAAAGAGTTCACTGATTTTTGTTTTGAATCCGTAATCTACTTTTTTCAGGAAGTATAGGACAATAACAAGTTCAACAATTCTTGCGATTAATGTTCCGATACCGGCACCTAATACACCCAGTTGTGGAAAGCCAAAGTGTCCGTAAATAAGGATGTAGTTTAATATCAGGTTTGTGAAGACTGAAATGATGCTTGCGAACAATGGTTTTTTTGAATCACCAATGGCTCTCATTGAAGCGGTAATGGCAATCGTAATCATTGTAGGAAGGAATGAGAGTGCACTGACATAAATATATTGCATGCCTGATTCTAATACCTTTTTATCATTGACAAAGAATCGAATGATTTGTTGTGGGAAGATGAATGCCAAAGCAATGAATACCATCATGATAAAGCTGGATGCAATCAGTGCATAGCGGAAACTTTGTTTCATGTGTTCTTCATCTTTATTTCCATAAAATTGTGCTAGGAAAACTGAAGCGGCGGCGGTGATCCCGACCGTTCCGAATATGGCAATCATAAAGAAACGGTTGACACTTGCGACACCTGCAATGGCATGGTCTCCAAGTTGCCCAATCATTAGGTTGTCGAGTAGGTTAACGGAAGTGCTGATGACTTGCTGAAGCATCAGTGGAATGGCGATAATGAGTGTGGATTTAAAGAATTTTTTATCTCCAAAATATTTTTTGATGTTCATGGGAAGCCTCCTGTTTCTTAATGAAAAATGCATTACGTCTATCATAGGGAAAATGAAGTTCTAAAGCAATAGTTTTGCGATGTTTGTAACATTTATTTTTTTGAATAATGTGGTATATTTAAGTTAAGGAGGGCATCATGAAAATTACTAAAGAAAAAGGTTTAATTTTGTTGGGTATATTTCTCACTTTAACTGTGTCCTTATCTGTATCAATAATGGGTAGAATCTCTGGTGGCTTCGACATTTCTTTATTCTTGCGCTATGTATTGGTGGGTATAGCAGGAACCATGTATGCATATATTTTGATGCTTGGAAAATTCAATTATGCTTTGAAAGTTTTATATGTAGGATTGGGAGTATCAACCTTAGTTCTCTTGTTTGGTTTAAGTCAAAGCAACGAAGGGTTTAAAGACTTGGGTACGTTTCTTCTTTGGATGATGATTATGTTGGGGACCATTGCCTTGGGATTGGTTTTAGAATTCATCATGCATTTATATCATAAGAGAAAAGGAACAGATTCTAAAACATTTTAAATTGTGTTATTATTAAACCGCACATGCGTTCGTGGCGCAACGGATAGCGCGTTTGATTCCGGTTCAAAAGGTTGCAGGTTCGATTCCTGCCGAGCGCGCCATTAAAATATCAACTCATCTTCGGATGAGTTTTTTTCTTTTAACTGTGTTAAAATGTTTCTAATGTAAAAGGAGTCTCATCATGAAAAAAACAATCATACCTGAAAATTATCAATCAAGCCTGGATGCATATCAAACACAAACTGCCATCGGGTTTATTAAAAAAATATTTGAAAAACAATTAGAGTTCAGAATGCATTTAAAACGCGTGAGCGCACCTTTGTTCGTTTCGGATCAATCGGGTCTCAATGACAACCTCAGTGGGGTTGAAAGACCGGTTAGTTTTGATGTCCCAGCTTTAGATGTTCGGGGTGAAGTGGTGCATTCTTTGGCTAAGTGGAAAAGAACTGCACTGCATGATTATGATTTCAGAATGGGGAATGGTCTTTATACTGACATGAATGCGATTCGCCGTGATGAAGTTTTGGATAACACCCATTCTATTTATGTGGATCAATGGGACTGGGAGCGTGTGATTTCTAAGGAAGAGCGCAATCTTGAATATTTAAAGAAAACAGTTCAAGAGTTGGTGGATTGTTTTGTTTCCACATTGGATGCGGTTAAAGTTAAGTATCCAGATTTAAATACAAAAATTAAACGTGAGGTGGCTTTTATTTCTTCTCAAGATTTGGAAGATTTATTGCCTCACTTAACACCGGATGAGCGGGAGCTTGTTTATGTTAAAGCCCATCCAACGGCTTTCATTTATGAAATTGGTCATAATTTAAAGAGTGGGGTACCGCACAGCATGCGAGCGCCTGATTATGATGATTGGTTGTTAAATGGTGACTTGGTATTTTGGCATGAACCCCTAGGATGTGCGCTTGAACTTTCAAGCATGGGGATTCGAGTTGATTCTAAGAGCATGCAAGAACAATTGGTGATTGCCAGGGCTGAAGATCGATTGAAATATGATTTTCATCAAGCGGTGATTGCTGATGCACTCCCTTTAAGTATGGGTGGTGGGATTGGTCAGTCCAGAATGTGTATGTTATTGCTTGGAAAAGCACACATTGGTGAAGTTCAAGTTTCATTGTGGGATGAAGAGACTGTTTCTGCTTGTAAGGGTAAGATTGATTTACTGTGAGTCAAAAAAGAAATCTTACGCCTAAGAAGGACATTGTTGAGTATTGGGAAGAGAAGTTAAGATCTTCAGAAAGCAACGTTACTTATGAAATGGCGTTGACCCATTGTTGGCGATGTCGTGTTAAGAAGCGTTTGGATCGATGTCATATTGTTGCTCGGAGTTTGGGTGGTGAAGACATGCCATCTAACTATGTGCTGTTGTGTAAACATTGTCATTTTGAAAGTCCCAACATTGTTGATCCTGAATATATTTGGGATTGGCTTGGATCTCATAAGATGCCGGATAAAGCTGAGTTTTGGTTTTATAAAGGCATGTTGGAGTATGAGAGAATTTATAAAAAAGACTTTTCTGAAGAAATTCTTGGTAACGAAGACCTATTCTTTGAACTCTTTGAAAAAGAAAAAGCGAGTGTCGCCCATCATTTTGGACAACCCCGCTTTAACGCATCAACGACCGCAAGTTTGATTGCGCGTACATTGAAACTCATTGAGGAAGCCTAGGCTTCCTTTTTATTTTATAATAATATTTATTTTAATATTTTTTTTCTTTTTACTAGAAAGAAGGAACTAATGTTTCTGCGTTCTTGTCATTTTCTAAGAAATCTTTGACTTCTTTTGATGTCATTGCTTTTTTAAGGATTTGAATTTTTTCTTCGTCTTTGTTGTCTTCTCTGGCAATCAATGAGATGGCATAGTATCCAGTGCTGTTTTCTACGAAAGCAGCGTCTTCATTTGGTGTTAAACCAATTTTACCAATGTATGATGGGTAGTTATAAATCAAGTCAACATCATCGTAGGCTTGGTTTAAAACGAGCAAATCTACTTCTTGGAATTTTAGGTTCATTGGATTGCTTGTGATGTCATCTTGAGCACTTTGGTAATTTTCAGTGTCTTTTAATGTGATGAGTTTTTGATCGGCAAGGATTAATAAGGCACGACCTCTGTTATCAGCATCATTTGGAATGCCGATGGTCATGTTTTCTTTAATATCATCAATTGATTTAATGTTTTTTCCGTAAAATCCTACAATCGCATCATATATGGGTGTGATGCCTGTCAATGTACCGTCGTGTTTTTCATTGAATGAGTTCATGTAGGGAACATGTTGGAAAAAGTTAGCGTCAATTTCTTTGTTGTTGAGTGCTGTGTTACCGACTGTGTTGTCTGTTACGGAAACAAGTTCTACTGTATAGCCTTCTTTTTCAACTAGGGGTTTGATAATTTCAATAACAGTTGTCATGGGTTCAGTGTGTGATGCGACTCTGATATTCTTATCTTCTGTTTCTGTTTTGTTATTTGAACCACAAGCTGTTAAAGCCATTAAAGCAATTAATAATATTGTAATTTTTTTTGTCATGATATGATCTCCTATAGGTGTCGTTTATCTAATTTCGTTGCAATTTTATTTCCTGTAAATTGTATTATTTGTACGAATATGATCATGATAATAATGATCGCATACATCAAATTGTAATCATGGTTTTGATAACCATGTCTCATGGCAAAGTCTCCTATCCCACCGCCGCCAACAACGCCCATCACACTTGAGTATGATATGAGGCTTATTATGGAAGAGGTAAGTCCGTGAATGAGACCTGTGCGCGCTTCAATAAATAAAAATTTGAAAATGATTTGATGGGGTTTTGCTCCCATTGTGATGGCACTGTCTAGAATGCCTTGTGGGACTTCTATGAGTGCTTGTTCAACAAGTCTTGCGTATATTGCGGTTCCTATAAAGGACATGGGTACTGATGCTGCGATGGTACCCAGGGACGTTCCCACAATTTTTCTTGTGAGAGGAATTAAAACCACTACCAATAAAATAAAGGGAAATGAACGTAAGATATTAACGTAAACATTGAGTACTGTGTTCAGTACTTTATTTTCTAATACTTGATTCTTTCTTGATAAGAACATGAATGTTCCGATTGGTAAACCAATCAGGACTGCGGCTGCGATTGAAATCAGCATCAATAGGGCTGTTTCACCCAGTGCCTTTGTTATTTCATTTTGATATTGAAGGATAAGATTCATAGGCAGAGTACCGCCTTGGCTTCCTGGGCGTAAGTTTCAAAGTTATTGATGGTGGTAGATTTCTTAACACTGACAATTTCTTTAACTTGACCTTGTTCTAGGATTGCGACTCTATCACACAGTCTTTTAGCTAAGTGAAGTTCGTGGGTTACGACAACAATCGTAGTGTTAAATCTTTCATTGATTTTTAATAAGATTTCAATGATTTCATTACTGGTTTTAATATCGAGTGCTGAACTGGGTTCATCACAGATTAAAATCTTGGGTTGAATTACAATTGCTCTCGCAATGGCCAATCTTTGTTTTTGTCCACCACTGAGTTCACTGGGGTAAGCGTTTCTCTTATCCCATAGATCCAAGAAGCGGAGTGATTCTTCAACTTCTTGTGCATTGAACTTATTTTTAAGTCTTAAGGGTAATGCGACATTTTCAAAGACGGTGCGATTCATTAACAATTGGTAATCTTGAAATACACAGGACATTTCTTGTCTGAGATTGTGTATTTCTTTTTTATTCATATCTTGTATGGCTTTGCCTCTAATGAGAATTGAACCTTGACTTGGTGTTTCTAAATTTAACAACAAGCGAAGTAAGGTTGATTTTCCTGCACCACTTTCCCCGATGATGCCGAAAATCTCATTCTCATGAATTTCAAATGAGAGGTTTTGGAGTGCCAATGGATGTGATTTATAATCTTTAGTGATATTTTTTATCTTAATCATCGCGTTTCTCCTTTGTCCCGTTTCATTATAGGAAATTTTGAAAGGGATATCACGCTATATACCCCTATAAAGCATAATTCTTCTTTAAAGAGCTATAGTCCTCTATAATTAAGAAAAAGGAGGAATTATTAATGTCTAGTATATATAAAACAGTTGTAACGAATCTTGGTGGTGGTGACGGTACGGTGAGTGCAGATAATGGTCAAACATTTGATTTGACTGCACCTTCTAATGAACCGACTTTAAATCCCAATCCAGAACAATTTATGGGGTATGCATGGTCAACATGTTTAAATGCCACTCTATTGTCTTTAATGAAGAATATGAATCCTATTAATGAAACGCGTGTTCGAGTGAGTGTGGAGTTTGTTAAGGAGACTGCCAAACCAGGATACTACTTTGATATGAAGGCTACAGTCGCAATCAAGGATATGGATGATGCTCAGGTATTGAAATTGGCTGAGAATGCACACAAATTCTGTCCTGTCTCAAAACTCATTTCTGAAAATGAACATGTAAGTGTAGATATTGAGCCTTTCTAGTTAAGAATCTCTTGCATAAACAAATGTGAGTGGGCTATAATAGGCTCACGGGGTTTTAGCTCAGTTGGCAGAGCGCTTCGCTGGCAGTGAAGAGGTCACCGGTTCGAGCCCGGTAAGCTCCACCATAATATAATAAAACAAACAGTTGGCTGATGCTTGCTGTTTTTTTATTTATTATAATTTATTGATTCGGATTTTATTTATATATTTATAGTGTCCGTTAAATTTATATAATGTAAGGGTCTAGTCACCAACTTTAGTTTTTTATTTAAAGTCATGGTGTCTTTGTTTTGAGATGGTATAATAT
>CBDUDQ010000060.1:0-7916 GCA_965365985.1 uncultured Erysipelothrix sp.
AGGCATGGTGGGTCAAAAGATCATTGAGGTGTTACTTGAGCGAGAATTTCCAATTGCAGAGTTATTTTTATATACATCGTCTCGTTCTGCAGGGAAATCAGTTTTGATTGATGGGGTTTCTCATGTTTATTTGGATGCGGGTCTTATGATTGATCCGTCTCTTGATATTGCCTTTATGGCAGCAGGGGGAGATACTTCTGCTTTACTCATTCCTCAATTACTTTCAATGAACGTATTGGTTATCGATAATTCATCTCATTTTAGAATGGATGAAGGGGTGCCTTTGATGGTTCCTGAAGTGAATCCAATTCATCTTGAAAAGGGGAAGCTAGTTTCAAATCCAAACTGTTCAACCATTCAATCGGTGATTGTCTTGAATGCTTTGAAATCTTTATCTCAATTGGTATCTGTTGATTATACAACCTACCAAGCAGTGAGTGGTTCTGGTGTTGGCGGTGTAAAGGATTTAACTGAAGGCACTACGGATGTATATCCATATTCAATTCAATCGAATGTCTTGCCTCACATTGATCTTTTCTTAGATTCAGGTTATACCAAAGAAGAAATGAAAATGGTCCTTGAAACACAGAAGATCATGAATGATTCAAGTTTGGCAGTTTCTGCCACATGTGCACGTGTGCCCATTGTGAATACCCATGCGATCAGCATGATTCTTGAATTTTCTGATGAGGTGAGTGTTATGGATGTTCGCGGTGCTTTATCTGGTGCGCCTGGAGTACTGCTGGTTGATGATGTTTCGAAACTGGAATATCCTTTAGCTGAATCAGCAGACGGTCAAGATTTAGTATTGGTGGGTCGTGTTCGACAAGATTTAAATTCAAATAAAAAAATTCATTTGTGGTGTGTTGCCGATAACATCCGTAAGGGTGCCGCAAGCAATACGGTTCAGATTGCTGAATTGTTTATCAAGGAGGATCAAGATGAAAGCAAAATTTAAGGGTTCTGGTGTCGCATTGGTTACGCCTTTTGATTCTAAGGGTGCGGTTGATTATGATGTATTGGGAAACTTAATTGAGTTTCAAATTGAAAATGACACGGATGCCATTGTGGTTAATGGGACTACAGCCGAGTCAGCGACTTTGTCTTATGAAGAACAATGTGAAGTGATTCATTTTGTGGTGAAGACTGTTTCTGGTCGCATTCCTGTTATTGCGGGAACGGGATCTAACAATACGGCTCACATGGTTAAGCTAAGTCTTGAAGCTGAAAGACTGGGTGTGGATGGGCTTTTGTGTGTGACACCCTATTATCTGAAGACAACCCAAGAGGGTTTATACCAACATTTCCTTGCGGTTCATGATGCGGTGTCAATTCCAATCATTTTATATAATGTGCCCGGAAGAACCAACATGAATTTATTACCTGAGACAACCCAGAGTTTATCTTTATTGCCTAAGATTATAGGCCTCAAAGATGCCAGTGGAGATTTGGCTCAAACTCAAGAGGTCATTGATTTGTGCGGACCTGAGTTTGCCATTTATTCTGGTAACGATGACATGATTAAAGAAGTGATTGAAATGGGGGGCATGGGGGTCATTTCTGTTTTGGCCAACATCTTACCTAAAGAAACTCATTTGATTGCTAGGGGTCTGGATTTTTCTTTACAATCTAAATATTTATCTTTAATTGATTTGTTATTTGAAGAACCCAGTCCGATTCCTGTGAAGCGTGCACTCCAGTTGATGCATTTTGGTTCGATGCATGTGCGTTTGCCTTTGGTGAATTGTACGGATGCTTTAACTATCCTATTGGAATCTGAAATGAAAACGGTGGCAATTTTATGAAAATACTCTTAAGTGGTTATAATGGCGCAATGGGAAAAGAGATTGCGAGTATGGTAGACATTGAGGCGGGATATTCAAATCATGTGTCTGCGTCTTCTTTTCCGGTTTATGATGATTTATCGTCCATTGAAGAATCTTTTGATGTCATCATTGATTTTTCTTCTCCTAAAGCTTTAAAGGAAGTTTTAAATTATGCGGTTGCTAAGAATTTACCGGTACTTGTGGGTACAACGGGCTTGAGTGATGGGGACATGTCTTTGATTGATTTGGCTTCATCTCACATTCCAGTATTACAAGCGGGTAACTATTCTCTTGGTATGCAGGTAATGATGGAAATCAGCGAACTCATTGCTTCTAAACTATCAAATTTTGATGTTGAAATTATAGAAAAGCATCACAATCAAAAAGTGGATGCGCCCAGTGGGAGTGCTTTAATGCTTCGGGATGCAGTAACTTTGGGTAATGCATCTTTAAGTGAGACTGTGAATGGACGTTTTGGATCTGATTGTAAGCGTCAACTCAATGAAATAGGGATGCATGCAGTGAGAGGCGGTACCATTGTGGGAGAGCATTCGGTTATTTTTGCGGGTCTTGATGAAGTTATTGAAATTAAACACAGCGCATATTCTAAAAAGATTTTTGCCAGCGGTGCCATCGAAGCAGCAAAAAAATTGCTGGGTAAACCAGCAGGGCGCTATGATTTAAAGGATGTGCTTTAAATGTTAAGGGTTGCGATTGTGGGTTATGGTAATTTGGGTAAAGGGGTTGAGCTTGGTTTAAAACATGATGATGCTGTTGAAATAGTGGGTGTGTTTACGCGCCGTGATCCTGCATCACTGAGTACGATGGGTGCTTCTGTGTATTCTTTATCTTCAATTCTTGATTTTAAAGAGGCGATTGATGTGTGCATATTATGTGGGGGGTCTAAGAATGACTTACCAAAACAAACACCTTACTTATCACAGTATTTCAATTGTGTTGATTCTTTTGATACCCATGCTCTGATTGAATCCCATCAAGAAAAAGTAGATGCCATGGCTTTGGATCATGTTTCCATTGTTTCTATTGGATGGGATCCGGGATTATTTTCTTTAAATCGTTTGATGGCTCAGGCTGTTTTACCTAAAGGGGAAACCTTTACGTTTTGGGGTAAGGGGGTATCTCAGGGTCACTCTGATGCGATTCGAAAGGTTGAGGGTGTCAAAGATGCTGTTCAATATACCATTCCCAGTGAAAAGAGCATTGCCAATGTGAAATCTGGTGATCTTGTAAAGGGTCCACTTCACAAAAGAGAGTGTTATGTGGTTTTAAAAGATGGTGTTGATGCGTCTTTTGTTGAATCTCAAATTAAATCAATGCCACACTATTTTGCTGAGTATGAAACTACGGTTCATTTTATCGATGAAATGACTTTGAAAAAAGAACACAGTGCCATGCCCCATGGGGGTGTGGTGATGCACAGGGATACCAATGCCAATGGTAACAAACAGCTTATTGAGTATCGTTTAAATCTTGATTCAAATCCTGAGTTTACCGCAGCAGTCCTTATTGCTTATGCCAAAGCAAGTGTGAGAATGCGTAATTCTGGAATGCGTGGTGCTTATAATATCTTTGATATTGCCCCAAAATACTTATTGGAGGGTAATTGCTTTACCATACTCTAGTAATTATGGTATAGTATTTTACGAATAGGGGGAGTTGCGCAATGATTAAAGCTGTGATTTTCGATTTCGACGGTTTAATGGTGGATACAGAATTTGTCTGGTATCCAATCTACCGAGATTACTTTAAAGAGAAGTACGACTATGACATGGAAGTTGATGACTATCTCATGTGTGTTGGCTCTGATGAAGTTGAGTTTCTAGACAAAATAAAAACTGATATTGGTGATAGTTTTGACCTTTTAGGCTTTCAAAGAGATTCCTATGCTGAATTTAAACTAAAATCTGATAATTTACCTTTAATGGATGGGGTATTAACCAAAATTCTTGAGGCAAGATCTTTAGGACTTAAATTGGCTGTGGTAGCAAGTTCTTTTGCGCCTCATGCTCAAGATCATTTAAAACGACTGGGTATTGAAAGTTTGTTTGATCATGTCATCAGTGGTGATATGGTTGCTCAGGTCAAACCAGCGCCTGATTTATATCTTCTGGCACTTAAAAAATTAAAAATGTCGCCGGATGAAGTATTGGTTTTAGAGGATTCTAATAACGGGTTACTGGCAAGTAATGCTGCAGGTATAGACACCATCATCGTTCTTAACCGCATTACACGTCACTTAAAATTTGGAGAACCTTACAAACTGTATTCATCAATGGCTCAATTCAACATTGAAAAGTTAATAAAAGAAAAGCAAGAGACTGAAATTTAGTCTTCTTGCTTTTTTATTACATTTTTAACCCGTCCTACTTGACCATCGGTCAACATGACTTTGATGCCATGAGGATGATTGGGGCTGTTTGTGAGATGTCTTGATACAACGCCTTCTGTGAGTTGACCATTTCTTTGGTTTTCTTTTAAGACAATGTGTACAAGATCGCCCACATTGATGTTTGCTCTTTTTGTTCCGTCCATATCGAGTCTCCTTTCCTTTATTGTACAACATAAGTATAATGAATGGGGTGATTAGATGGACAAAAGAAGATTTAATGACGTTTTTATGAATTTAAATGAAACAAAGAAAAGATATGATGAGTTGGGCATTCCAGAATCTTATTATCATAACAGCATGAGGGATTTGGTTTTTCGTGCAAAGCGATATCTTATAAACGAAGGAAGTTTTGGACTCTATGAAAAAGACATTAAATGGACTAAAGATGTTTTAGCGGTCCAGATGTTTGATCTGGGTTCTTTACGATTTCAGATTTTTCCTTTTTCTTATGCGGAAATTGAGCGCAGTGGTTATGACTTTATGCCTTTAAGTGATGATATGAAAAAAAGATTTACTGAAGGTGATCATTATTTAAACATTCACATTGCACGTGGATCTGACTTATCTAAAGAAACGGTTCAAGCTTCATTAGATTTAGCCAGAGACTTCTTTTCAAGATATTTCAGTGATGTAAAGTTTAAGGGATTTGTGAGTCGAACTTGGTTGATTGATCCCGTCCTTGTTTCTCTTTTAGAGAAAGAAAGTAAAATTGCGCAATTCGCATCCTTTTTCGAAATTGTGAATCGCGCTCGAAACTATGTTCATCCTTTTGACAGAATCTATGGAACACACGATATGTCCAAAGTAAAAAAAATGAATCATACGAGCAGTTTAATGAAAAAAGCTTATCTTAAAAAAGATGAAATAGGTGTTTCTTTTGGCTTCGTTCCGTGGTAAACTAAATTTAGTACGGTCCTTTAAGTCATGACAGAGAGCATGATAAGGTGAGCGTCGCATTTTTATGCGCGCGTAAACCCTTAATTAAAGACACCCAATGCGGGTGTCTTTTCTTTAGACCTACATAAAAAAGGGAGGGTTTTAATATGAATACAAATTTGACAGTGGATGTACACGAGAAACCAAGTAAAATTGGAACGTGGATTATTTTAAGTTTACAACACGTATTTGCAATGTTTGGGGCAACAATCTTAGTTCCAATCTTAACAGGGCTTGATATAGGGGTGGCTTTGGTTGCAAGTGGTGTGGGTACTTTGATTTATATCGCATTTACAAGAGCAAAATCACCGGTTTATTTGGGATCTAGTTTTGCTTACATTGGTGCAGTCGCAACTGTGGCAGCACAAACTGGTGGCTTTGAATCAGCTTATGTTGGTTTAATGGTTGTAGGGGTCATTTATGCCATCATCGCAACCATCATTAAGTTCACAGGTTCAGGATGGTTAAAGAAACTCTTACCTCCAGTTGTAGTTGGACCCATGATTATTATAATTGGACTTTCACTTGCGCCTAATGCAGTACAAGAAACTGGTCTTAAGGGGATTGAAATTCTTTTAGAACAAGGTAAGTATGTTGGTGTTACTGGAGCAGCTTGGAAAGTGCCTTTGGTTTCATTGATTACTTTCTCAAGTGTTGTCCTAATTTCTCTTAAAGCTAAAGGATTCTTGAAAATTATTCCTTTCTTAGTGGCCATTGTTTTGGGTTATGTCAGTGCAGCGGTCTTGGGATTGGTTGATCTATCAACAATCTTTACGGGATATTCATTTTTCCAAATTCCAAACTTCACATTTATCGGTACTTATAAAATTGATTTCTCTGCAGTAGTGGTCTTTGCGCCATTGGCTCTTGTTACCATTGCAGAACATATTGGAGATCACATCGTATTGGGAGAAATTATTGGAAAAGATTTATTTGAAGAACCGGGCATGCACAGAACCATCATGGGTGATGGGATTGCTACTTTAGTTTCTGCTTGTATTGGTGGACCAGCAAACACAACTTACGGTGAAAACACAGGTGTTATTGCCATGACGGGTGTGGCTTCAATCTATGTTGTTGGTTTGGCAGCAATTTTCGCTATTGGTCTTGGTTTCCTTGGTTACATTCAAGCTTTAATCGCTTCTATTCCTTGGGCTGTTATTGGGGGTATGACTGTAATTCTTTACGGTTTAATCGCAGCGAACGGTGTTAAAGTATTAATCAAAGACAAAACAGACTTAGGCGACATGAAAAACTTGGTCATCGTATCAACAATGTTGGTTATTGGTCTTGGGGGTGCAAGTGTTAACTTGGGAGCGAACATTTCAATCTCAGGCATGAGCTTAGCAGCAATCTTTGGTATCCTACTAAATGCAATTTTAAATCAATTACAAAAAACAAAAGCTTAATCACAGTTAATCCTCAAACTTTATTTATAGAGTTTGGGGATTTTTATTTTTTAAACCCTATAGTCCAAATTGATGCCGTTTTGCTTTGATTATTTGTTATACTATACTTTGAAGAAATGGAAGTGAACGTATGGCAATTACTAAAGTGGTCATCCACAGTTTGGATGCTGAGAACAAACGCATGTTATTTTCAGAAAGAGTTTTAAATTTAAGTCAACATCAAGAAGTAGAGGCTTTGATTTCTAAGTTATTTAAATCATTTAAAAATTCAGCTTCAACGTCTCGTGCATTGTTGAATGAAACATCAAAGTTTAGAGAAATCCTCAATACTAAATTTGATTTTCTAGACACAACTCAAACTTATGCAAAGACAATTTTTATGTCTCGCTTAATGGGAGAGATTGTCAAAGATTCTAATATGGTATTTGCTCAAATAGATGAACAAGAAACCACATACCTGTTGTGTATGGAAATGAAAAGCCGTCCTGCTTACATTAAAACAACAGAAGTAGAACAAGGCGTTGAAAACTCACTCAAACATAACATGGTGGTTTTATCCGATACCTTTACCTCAGTTGAGACAGGATTTAATCTCGATTTAAGTACTGGGGAATTAAAAGTTAAAACAAGCATTGAAAATGAAGACCTTGTAATGGAAGCACTGGAGTGTCAAATCATTGCCAATACAAAGAATGCATTCAGTGTGGTCAGTGCTTTGGTCAGCTCAATTTCTGAATCACGACAAGAAGAAAGAACACCTCACATCCTTAAAGCAAAACAAGTCCTGAGTGATCACATGACTTATTTAGAGGAAATTGAATCGAAAGATCTCTTATCAGCAGTCTATGAAGATTTAAATGATGAAGAACTCAGTTTAATTGATTCAACTTTAGAAGAACACTTGGTTCAAGATAACTTAATCTTGAATGATTTAAAACGGGGTTCAGTGATATCTAAACATAAAATCGTGACAGAATCCGGAATTGAAATCATCATTCCTGTTGGGGATGTCAACATTGATTCAATCTTAGATATCGTTTATAACGAACAGGGACAGGTCAGCATTCATTTAAATAACATAGGTAAAATAATTTCTTAAGCAGACTTCGATCTGCTTTTTCTTTTTTTTTCTTTTATTTTATTTTCTTTAAATTTCTTTACCTAGCACTTTTTACATACTAATGTAAGTTGTTTCATAACCTTTTCAGAAAACTTTCACAAAAGTATTGTAATATTGTGAAAATGTGTTTATAATTGGGTTACAGAAAAAAGGAGAGATCAAATGAAAAAACTATTTGGATTATTAGTAACGGCTTTGGTGCTCGCAAGTATTAC
>CBDUDQ010000061.1:0-7879 GCA_965365985.1 uncultured Erysipelothrix sp.
ATTCAGAAATGAGCATCATGACATGTGGGATAATTCAATGTTTAATGATCGAAATAGGTTATTTCAACTTGATTTTCATCAAGAAAAAGAGAAACTAAAGAAATTCGAGTTTCATAAAGAAACTATTTATATTGCTTTTTTTGATGTATTGATGAATAATTTATATGATAGAGAAACAGCCATTCTTGAGTTACCTCAATTCTATAAATTGTACGAAAATTATCAAACGCAATGTATTGACATAGATACCTATGGCATCTTGCCCTATTTAGCAAATATGACGCATGCTCATTGTATCGAGTCAAAAAATGAAACTGCGGTCTTGTATGATGATTCTCTAAAAACATTTTACAGACTGAATGATCAAATTGAGTATTTTCCTTTTGGAATCGATAAAGCTGTTAGTGATGCTGATATTGAGACTTTAGGTGAGTATCTGATTGAATTTAAAGATCAAGAATTCTTGAATCATTTGTACAGTAAAAATTTATTGAATGATCGGGCAACAAAAAAATACAAGAAGGTGAAAAAATGAACTTAAATACCGTTTATGAAGAATTGCATCACGAAGATGTTTTAGTTGAAAGTTTAATACTGGATTCCAGAACCGAAACAAAAAATGGTATGTTTTTTTGTATAAAAGGGTTGAATGTAGATGGCCATGACTTTATTGATCAAGCAATTGCGAAGGGTTGTACAGTAATCGTCCATGAAGATGATTTAGAAACATATGATGATGATATCACTTACATTCAAGTAGGAGATTCTATGGGAGAACTTCATAAAATCACTAATATTTTCTTTGACAATCCCAGCAAAAAACTTGTGGTTCACGGTATCACTGGAACCAACGGTAAATCTACCATCATGAAAACTCTTAAAAACATGCTTCAAAAACTAGGGGTTAACACAGGTTATATTGGGACTATATCAGTTGAATATAATGATCTTGTTTTGTCACCCAGTTTGACTACCCCTGATATCATCGAACTTCAAGGTATCTTAAACGATATGGTTATGGGGGGTGTCAAAGAAGTTTGTTTAGAAGTTTCTTCTCAAGGTTTGGCATTAAGAAGGGTAGATGGGATTCATTTCAATGATGCCTCTTTTACTAATTTGAGTCATGATCATCTTGATTATCACAAAGATATGAATCAATATTTTGAAGCGAAGAAAGTATTGTTTGACCGTTTGAGCGATGATGCATTTACCATTATAAATATGGATGATGATTATGGTAAGAAATTGATTGAAGAAGGATATCCTCACTTGAAAACCTATGGAATGAACGATTCAGCAGATTATTGCGCAAAAAATATTCGTCTTTCCTCAAATGGAACTGAATTTACTTTAGTCTATGAAGAGGAAGAGTATGAAGTTCAAAGTAATTTTGTTGCAATGTTCAATGTTTACAACATTTTAAACGTAATCGCAATACTCCATCAAAGAAATTATACTTTAGAAGAAATCATTCCTCACTTCAAAGATATAGAACATGTGGATGGTCGATTAACTGTGGTCGATGAAGGTCAGGATTTTCAAGTATTTGTTGATTTTGGACATGCCCCTGATTCGATGAAAAACGTTTATGAGTACGTCAGAAGCATTACCAAACCTGAGAATAAGATCATCACAGTGTTTGGCGCTGCAGGTGCAAGAGATCATTTAAAACGTCCCATCATGGGGCAGGTCGCAAGTGAACTGTGCGATTGGGTGATTCTAACTGAACATGACAACAGAAATGAATCAATTGAAACCATTACCAAGGAAATCATTACTGGCATAAAAAAAGAAAACTATGAATTTGTGCTCAACAGATATCAAGCCATTTTTAAGGCGATATCAATGGCGAATCCAGGTGACTCCGTAGTGTTACAAGGTAAAGGTGAAGAAAAGTTTATTTATCGAGAGTTTGGTAAAGAGAAATGGATGGGCGATGAAGTTTGCGCCGCAGAAATAATAAAAAAAATAGAAAAAGGAGAATTATATGAACAAGTATATTGATCACACATTATTGAAACAGGACGCTAGAAGCGAGCAAATCGATATTCTTTGCGCAGAGGCGAAAGAGTACGATTTTAAATCAGTTTGCATTAATCCAGGGTTTGTAAAACAATGCGCAGAAAATCTTAAAGGAACAGACGTATTGGTTTGCACAGTGATTGGTTTTCCTTTAGGAGCAACAACAACTGCCTCTAAAGTTTTTGAAACAAAAGATGCTATTGAAAATGGTGCTACAGAAATTGACATGGTCATTAATGTTTCTAAACTTAAAGATGAAGCATACGATTATGTTGAATCAGAAATCAAAGCCATTAAAGAGGCATGTGGAGACATCACGCTTAAAGTTATTCTAGAAACATGTCTTTTAAGTAAAGAAGAAATTGTTAAAGCTTGTGAACTGAGTGTCAGTGCAGGTGCTGACTTTGTTAAAACATCAACAGGATTTAGCACATCGGGTGCGACAGTTGAAGATGTTGCTTTGATGAAAAAAACAGTTGGAGACAAAGCAGAAGTAAAAGCATCAGGTGGTGTTCGATCAAAAGAAGATCTTGATGCAATGGTGAAGGCTGGAGCAACTCGTATCGGTGCCTCATCAGGTGTAGCAATCATGCAAGGTTTGAAATCAAGCAGCAATTACTAATAACACCATAAAATGGGCATTCGATGCCTTTTTATCAGAATAGCATGAGAATAATCACAGAAACGCATATCTAAATATTTTAAGCGGCACGAATCAATTGTTTATGAAAATAAACCTTGATTTGTGTTGTTTCTTTGGTATAATAAACATGCTTGCATCAGAAGGGAGGTTAGTCATGTCGAAAATAATTCTAAAAGAGAACGAGGGTTTAGATGACGCATTGCGCCGATTCAAACGCCAAGTATCTCGTAACGGAACCCTAGCTGAGGCTCGCAAAAGAGAGTTTTACGTAAAACCAGGTGTTCGTCGTAAACTTAAATCAGAAGCTGCACAAAAAGCTGGACGTAAAAAACGTTAATAGTCTTTTTATTATAAATTAAAACTCGGGTATTCATTCGAGTTTTTTTATTGCAGTTTTTCCTATATACGTTATGATAGGTGTATAAACATCGGAGGGCGCTCAATTGAAAAAAAAACAAATAATTCTTGAACCAAATGCTGACCTATATCAACGTTTGGCAGGTGTCAACAATCAAAATCTAAGCATGATAGAAACCGCTTATAACGTAAACATTCAATTTAATGATCAAGGCATTCTCATCAGTGGAGAAAAAGACTTAGATAAAACTCAACAACTGATAGAATTGCTTGTTGAAAGTCTAAAAAAATATGAACGTATTTCTGAAATGGATATTCGTTACTTAATGAATTTAAGTGAGAGAAACGAAAACATTCGATTTGTCGAATTAAGTGATGAAGTTGTCGTAAGAACTTTCTCTGGTAAACCCATACGTCCTAGAACAATAGGACAACAACATTTGATGGATGCTTTTAAAAACAATGACCTCAGCTTTGCCATTGGACCTGCGGGAACAGGTAAAACTTTTCTTGCTGTTTGTTATGCGGTAAATCTTCTTAAAAAAGGTGAAATAAAGAAAATAATTTTAACAAGACCCGCAGTGGAAGCAGGAGAAAATTTGGGTTTTTTACCCGGTGATCTTAAAGAAAAAGTAGACCCATACTTAAGACCTCTATATGATGCCTTAGACACTTTGCTATCAAGTGAGAGAGTGGAAAGATATATAGAAAAAGGGATTATCGAGATTGCGCCCCTTGCTTATATGCGAGGCAGAACTCTTGATGATGCTGTCGTAATATTAGATGAAGCTCAAAATACCACACGATCTCAAATGATGATGTTCTTATCTAGATTGGGTACTAAATCACAAATGATTATCAATGGTGATGTAGACCAAATTGATTTACCGAAAAAAGATCAATCGGGTCTGATCATTGCAAGTCAAATTTTACAAGATATTCCTGGCATAGAATTTGTGAATCTGTCTTTCTCTGATATTGTCAGACATCCACTTGTCATCAAAGTGTTGGAACGTTTTTCTAGTAAAGAGGAAAAATGATGAAACGTATTTTAATAGTAGAGGATGATAATTCCATACGCAGGTTATTGCAGTATGATTTTGGTAAAATGTCATTTGATGTCTACACAGCTGAGAATGGACAGGAAGCGTATGAAATATGTCAAAATGAAGCATTCGATGTGATCATTGTCGATTGGATGATGCCAATCATGGATGGTAAGACCCTGGTATCCCATTTAAGAGACCAAGGGAATAAAAGCATCATAATCATGTTGACGGCAAAAGATGATGAAAATGACGTCTTGGATGCCTTTGAGGCAGGGGTCGATGACTATATGTCAAAACCTTTTTCTCCAAGAGAATTATCAGCACGCGTGAGTGCACATCTTAAAAGAAATACTCAAACACTAGAGACCAATCAAAATTTGATATATGGAAATATTTCAATCAATGAAGCATCTCGTGAAGTATATGTAAAAAATGATAAAATTGATTTGACACGTTTAGAGTTTGATTTACTTTACTATTTGCTGAATCATCAAAATGTGGTTTTAAGTAGAGATAAAATTTTGAATCATATTTGGCAATTTGACTATGATGGAGATTCTAGAGTAGTTGATGTTCACATATTTAAAATACGGCAAAAAATTGCTGATGCTTCAGTGAGTATAGAAGCGGAAAGAGGGATTGGCTATGTTGCAAAAAGAAAATAGAATTTTCATCTTATCTTTTTTAGTTTCAGGATTCATTGCGCTATTAATTAATCAAAGAGCTGTTTTCTTTATTGTTTATGCTATACAAATTTTAATAACCTTGTCTTTTTACAATTCAAGAAGAAACAAAGTAGAGGCATCAGAAGAGAAATCCATTATAGAAGCAAATAAAGCGAATGAGCGGGCGGATGAAACTTTTTCTCTTCTAATTAAATTGATCGAGGCCATCCCATCCCCATTAGTTTATATTAATCAAAGAGGGGATTTTGAAGTAAGCAATCAATACTTTCAAAAGTTAACTAAGAGCGATCAAAATAACGTTTATGATGTGCTCATTGATTCACCATTAAGACAAACGCTTCTAGATGCTTTTCTCAATGAAAAACAATTTGTCCGTCAATTTACATATGAAAACACAGATTTTCAAGTCTTATCGATTCCACTTTTCAATGATAAGCGCTATGTAGGGTGTATGCTTATTTTTCAAGATGTCACCCGGGTAGTTGAAGGAGAGAAAATGCAAAAGCGTTTTATCGCAGATGCATCTCACGAACTCAGAACCCCCATAACTGCAATCAAGGGAATGATTGAGATTTTAAATCGCGATCAATATGAAGATTTAGATACTGCAAAAGAGTTTGGTAAACAAATAGAAAAAGAAAACAATCGATTAGAACAAATTGTTGATGATCTTCTGCTTCAATCGCGATTAAAATCTAACAAGGTTTATCTTGAATTATCCAGTTTTAATTTGAAGCAGTTTTTTGATGGATTGATTTATGAAAAACGTCAAGAATTACACCAAAATAATATTGATGTGGTTTTAAACTGTCCATCTGATATAAATCTAACAGCAGATCATTTCAGACTCTCACAAGTAGTGTTAAATTTACTTAATAATGCCATCAATTATTCTAAGGATGGACAAATAGTTATCCAATGTTCAACCAGAAAAAATAAGGTGAAAATCAAATTAATTGATACTGGAAGTGGTATTAAATCAGGAGATTTACCTCATATTTTTGAGCGTTTCTTTAAAGGGAGTCCTGACAGTTCTAAGCAAAGAACTGGTTCTGGTTTGGGCTTAGCAATATCAAAATCAATCATCGAAGCTCATGGGGGTTCAATAATGGTAGACAGTGTCGAAGGTGAAGGCACTACATTTACAATCGAATTAAAGAACAGCCATTAGTGGTGAAAAGACAAAGAGTGTAACATGACATCTCTTTGTTTTTTTTCTTAACAGAATCTTAACAATTCATTTACAGTTACTTCATTTATAAAAGTTACAATACCAAGACAAGAAGAAGGTGACTCATGAGAAAAATAATTGTAATCATAAGCATATTGTTTTTAGTTACTGCATGTGGGAGTGACCAAGACATCAAAGTATATAATCGAGACAGTGCATCAGGTACTAGAGAAGCTTTTGAAAAGATAGTTGGTATTGAAACAATCAGTGAACAATCAGCAGAAACAACTGGCAATGGCGATATCGCAAAACAAGTTGGTATTACTGATAATGGGATTGGTTATGTTTCATTCAGCACAGATTTTAAAGCCAACAAACTTAAAGATGTCGCAATTGAAGGGGTATATGCAAGTGTCGATACAGTCAATGATGAAACGTATCCACTGGCAAGACCATTTTCTTTTATGACCAGACAAAAAGGGAACTTCGATTCAGAAAGAAAAGAAAAATTAGTGAATGCATTAATTGATTATATGACTTTATCCATTGAGGGGAAAGAAATCATCTTATATGAAGGGGGCATCACTGATATTAAAAAAGCGGTAGCATGGAAAACTTTAATTCAAAAGCACCCCATTGTTATGGAAGACAATCGCGATATAATTATCAAAACTGGAGGATCAACCTCAGTAGAAAAAACACTTAAAGCAGTTATAGAATCTTTCATTCCTATGGCTGGAAATTTTTCATTTGAGCCCAATCATTCTGGGTCAAGTGATGGATTTAAGCGCACCCTTGGAAGTGAAAAAGAAGGTCCTAATAAAGTGGATATAGGTTTTGCTTCTAGAGCGTTTAAAGAAGATGAAGATATTAAAGAAGCCATGCACTCAGGCGTTTATTCTATGGATGCAATTATAGTTGTGGTGAACGAAAAAAATCCAAACTTAAACTCTACTAGTGTGAAGGTTTTAAAAGATATTTTCGAAGGAAAGACACAATCATGGTAAAACAAGCTAATTTAAAAGAATGGAATAATAAATTGATTAAAGCTCTTTTTGCTTTGTGTGGTTTTATCGCAGCTTCGATGATTTTATTTATATTTCTTTTTATATTCATTAAAGGGATTTCTGTTTTCTTGCCCAGTTATGGTGAAGGAAGATTAAGCATTATATCTTTCTTGAGTGGATTAAGATGGCAGGCAAATGAAGGTGCATATGGTGTCTTGTTTATTGTTATTAATACATTAACTAGCTCGTTATTTGCAATCCTTATATCCTTTCCTTTATCTGTTTTAACGGCCCTATATACAGTTAAGATGGCGCCAAAATCAATATCTAAAATCCTTCAAACCATCATTGAGCTTTTAGCAGCAATTCCTTCAATTGTTTATGGTTTATTTGCTTCGGGATTCATCGTTATTTTAGTTGATAAACTTGCTATAGCGATTGGTATGAGTACCTTTGGAGGGCGTTCACTACTATCGGTCTCTCTCCTGTTGGCGTTTATGATTTTTCCTACCATAACATCCATATCGATGAGCGCGATAAAATCAGTTGATAAGAATTTAGAAAAAGCATCTTTGGCTTTGGGTGCTTCAGAAATTCAAACTTATTTTAAGGTTGTTTTGGTTTCTGCTAAATCAGGTATATTCTCAGGATTAATTTTAGGCTTATCTCGAGCTTTGGGAGAAGCAACCGCAGTATCAATGGTTGCCGGTAATAAAATTAGTGGTCCAACTCTTAATCCTTTTGATATCACAAGAACACTCACTTCTACCATTATGTCTGGTCTTAATGAAACAACAGGTGTTGATTACGATGTTCGTTTTTCTGTGGGAATCATATTAATGGTTTTAATTGTCTTATCAAATTTAATCATTCATTTTGTGAAACGGAAGGTGGGACGACATGCGGCGTAAGAATCTAAAAGATCAATTTCTAAAAGGCATTAC
>CBDUDQ010000062.1:0-7863 GCA_965365985.1 uncultured Erysipelothrix sp.
ACGAGGAGGTATATTATGTACGATTGGATTACTGGTAATGCTCAAGTTGAGCTTGTTACGCTCAATGAGAATAACATTACCCTCAACCAAAATGCTTCAAATTATTTTCGAGATTCTAAATATGTATTGGTTGGACTTTCTGATTCACTGGAACTTGCAATCAAACCTGTCACTCAAAGAGATTTAAACTTGAATCTTTATCCTAAAGAAAACTTACATAAGATTTCAATTGGGAAAACTTATGCAAAGGTAAATAATAAAGCCTTGTGTGACCATATCGCTCTATCAATGAACAAGGGACTTGAGGGTCAAAAAATTGTTGGACACTATGACGAACTTGAACAAGTATTCAAAATTGATTTAACTTATATTAAGGAGGACCAATCATGATGACATTCTGGATTGTTATTTTAATTGGAATGTTGGCTTTTGAACTTGTTACCTTAGGAAATCTTGTTTCAGTATGGTTTGCTTTTGGTGCACTGGGTGCAATCGTTGCGACATACTTTACAGAAAATATCGTGATTCAATCCTTTGTTTTTGCTATAATAAGTGCAGCGTCACTATTTTTAATCAGACCTTTAGTAAAAACAGCACTACAAGGTCAAATGATTCCTACCAATTCAGATCGATTAATTGGAAAGACATTTAGATTACATACAGCAATTACAGATGATGCATGGGGAACCATTATGGTCGAAGGCTCATCTTGGTCAGCCATTGGACTAGAACACGAATATATGGACGCAGGAACTTGGGTAGAAATATTAGCCATCGAAGGCGTTAAATTAATTGTTAAACAAATAGGAGGAAATAACTAATGCCAGAATTTATTGTAATCGCTTTAATCATTGGTTTGATTTTGTTGATAGTTGCATACTGTGTACGCATCATTCCTCAATCAAATGCTTATGTTATTGAAAGATTGGGAGCATACTCTCACACATTGGATAGAGGACTCCATGTCATCATTCCTTTCATTGACCGTGTTGCCAGTAAAGTATCACTTAAAGAAAGAGTTCAAGACTTTGAACCACAACCTGTAATCACAGCCGATAACGTTACAATGCAAATTGATACCGTTGTTTACTATCAAATTACGGACCCAGTCTTATTTACTTATGGGATTCATAATCCAATTTCTGCGATTGAAAACCTTACAGCAACAACACTTCGTAATATCATTGGTGACTTAGAGTTAGACCAAACACTGACATCACGTGATTTAATCAACACACAAATGAGATTGATCCTTGATGAAGCGACTGACCCATGGGGCATTCGTGTCCAACGTGTTGAGGTTAAGAACATCATTCCACCCCGTGATATCCAAGAAGCAATGGAGAAACAAATGCGTGCCGAACGTGGCCGTCGTGAGTCTATTCTACGTGCTGAGGGTGAAAAACAATCAAGTATCTTGGTTGCCGAAGGTGAAAAAATTGCGACTGTATTACGTGCGCAAGCTAAAAAAGAAGCAACCATTACAGAAGCTGAAGGGGAAGCACAAGCCATTGAAAAAATTCTATTGGCCCAAGCTCACGCAGCTGATATTATGAAAGACATCGACATTGATAATGCTTATATCAAACTAAAGAGTTTGGAAACATTTGAAAAAGTCGCTGATGGACAAGCAACTAAAATTATCGTACCAAGTGAAATTCAAAACTTGGCAAGCTTGCTCGGTTCCGCAAAAGCAATATCTCAAGACTAAAAGCCCTCAGGGGCTTTTTTCTTATTTTTGTATACTTTATTGATTTTAAGAATAGTATTTTTCTTTTTCTCTTTAATATTCAATTTCTTCTCTTTATGTTAAATTTTTAATTTCATTTGAGCTTTATTTAAAGAATATTATGTATAATATAGTAAATAGGGGAGGATCATCCATGAAAAATAAGTTTTTTTTATTCTTAGCGGTTATATTTGTTGGTATGGGTTTCTTGACCGCGGTGATTCCACTAATACCCAGCACCCCATTTGTATTTTTAGCAGGATATTTTGGCACAAAAGGATCCCCTAAGTTTCAAAAAAAGTTTCTTTCTTCAAAACTCTATAAAAACAATCTGAAGAGCTTCCAAGAAAATAAATCCCTAAGTGTAGAAAGTAAAAAGAAAATTTTGATCATTGCCAGCATCAGTATTATTTTATTCATGATTATTACTCAGTCTATTATCGTAAGGTTCATTCTTCTTATTGTAATACTATTAAAGTATTATGTCTTTCTTTTTATCATACCCAATACAATCGAAAATCCAAATATTTAATGAAAATAATATTCCACACATTTATATCAGTCTCCATGATATAATGAACTGTTGATATTGTTTTTTTTATCAACAATTGGTAGCGGTATCATTATTTTAGGTCGAAATCTTTTATTAATTTAAATTAAATGCATAATTAAATCAATAATGGTAATTAATCTAGTAATACATAGGATATCTCTTGATAAAGACCGATTTCGTTCCCTAAAGTAGGGTAAAGTTTGTTATAATAGTTTTGTCGTTTAAAACTAGAATGATGAATTAATCTGTCAGTTTATGTGCATAGGAGGCAAGTAGAATGATTGAAGTAACAAATTTAAGAAAAGTATTTGATAACGGTTTCGAGGCTTTAAAAGATGTGACATTCACAATCGAAAAAGGGGATTTGGTTTGTTTGTTAGGACCATCAGGTTGCGGGAAGACAACCATCTTAAACTTAATCGCGGGATTGTTAGATCCTACCAGCGGTGACATACATTATAATGGGGAGTCTTTGGTTCAAAAACATCCTAAGGACCGTGATATCGGATTTGTATTTCAAAACTATGCATTATACCCACACATGAGCGTTTTAGATAACATTATGTTTCCATTACGCGTGGGCGATAAAAAAATACCTAAACAAGAAGCAGAAAAAATTGCACGTGAGTTTATGAAACTGACTGACATTTCTGAATTAGCAGCAAAAAAACCGGGCACTATGTCTGGTGGACAACAGCAACGTGTTGCCATTACAAGAGCCTTGGTTCAAAGCCCAGCAATTTTATTGCTAGATGAGCCACTGAGTAACTTGGATGCGCGCTTGCGTTTAAGCATTCGTGAAGAGATTCGCCGCTTGGTAAAAGAAATTGAAATCACAACTATTTTCGTTACACATGACCAGGAAGAAGCTTTATCTATTTCAGATAAGATTGTCTTAATGGATCAAGGTGTCATTCAACAAATGGATGACCCACAAAACCTTTACTTAGAACCTGCAAACTTATTTGTGGCTAAGTTTATTGGTAACCCTGCGATTAACATTCTAGAAGTAGAATATAAAGATGGCAAGATTTCAAATGAAGCTTTCAACTTTCCGTTTGAAAACTTGATTGACACACGTTTTAAACAAAACTTAACTGAAGGCAAATATTTATTGGGCGTACGTCCAGAAGATATTTTACTTTCAAATGATGGCATTGTAGAAGTACAAGTAGAAGTGGTTGAATTAATCGGTCGTGAACGTATTTTGAACTTTAAAATAGGATCTAAAAATTCAAAAGGAATTGTAAGCATTGACCAAATGATTAATGAAGGACAATCTTTATCAATCGATTTCAACTATCCTAAGGTCTTCTTATTCGAAGAAGATGGCAGAAGGGTATACTAGTGAACCGCTTCAAACGGTATAGTGCCGAGAATTCACCAAAAGCGTGGTTATTCCTATTGCCAGCTTTAGCTGTTATTGGAGTTTTTAATGTTTATCCCTTATTTAGAGCACTCATCATGAGCTTTCAAAAAGGGACCTTGGTAAATCCAAAGTGGAACGGACTTAATAACTATATGTTTGTTTTGAAGGATCCAATCTTTCATACAGCGCTTAAGAATACAGGGATTTTCGCTTTTGTGGTCGTGCCTGTTTCTTTGCTTATTGCAATGGTTATTGCTTTATTAATATTTGATAAAGTTAAATTTAAACAATTTTTTGAAACAGTATTTTTCATTCCATATTTAACATCTACCATTGCGGTTGGGATTGTATTCAGATACTTATTCCATGGTTCTTATGGCTTTGTTAACTATATGTTGAGTTTCTTTGGGGTTGCTCCAATAAATTTCTTGGATTCAATGCCCATGAGTATTCCGACTTTAATTATATTTGGGATTTGGTTGGGCTTGGCCTTTAACATTATTATTTTGTTATCTGGTTTGAGAAACATTCCACCAGAATATTATAAAGTTGCTGATATGTTTGGGGCTAATAAAAAAGAACAATTCTTTAAAATTACTTTGCCTCAATTGATTCCAACATTGACATTCCTTTTGACTGTAAACTTGATCTCAGCATTTAAAGTTTACTCACAAGTGTTTGCCTTGTTTAATGGACGTCCTGGCATTGCAAACTCAGCCCAAACAGCTGTGTTTTATATCTTTGATAAATTCCATGTTTCACAAAAATATGGGACTGCCATGGCAGCGACCATAATTCTATTTGTTTTAATCTTGTTAATCACAGTCATTCAAAACAAATTGATTAAGAAAGTTGAGGAACGTTAAATGAAGAAATTAGGAACGGTCCTTGCTTATATTTTTATTATATTTATGACCATCATCACCTTATTCCCATTTGTTTACATGGTATTGGGCGGTTTGATGACATTTCAAGAATCAATCAGCATTCCACCAACATTAATTCCATCTAAATTTCAGTGGGGAAACATTAAACAAGTATTCGAAGCAGCGCCTTTTGTTCGCTATTTCATCAATACAGTATTCGTTTCATTAATGAGTACATTTGGAATTTTGATTACAACAATTCTTGCAGGTTTTGCACTTGTTAAACTTGAGTTTAAACATAAGTCATTGTTGATGCTGATGATGGTATCACTGCTTATGGTTCCTTATGAAGCGATTGTATTTACAAACTACCATACGATTGCTCGTTTAGGATTATTGGATACTTATGCGGCATTGATTGTACCTTCATTGGCATCTGTGTTCTACATATTCTATTTTAAAAACTATCTTGCGAGTATTCCAATTTCGTTTTATAAAGCAGCCAAAATTGATGGCTGTAGTGATCTTGAGTTTATTTGGAAGGTCATGATTCCATTATCAAAACCTGCTTTAGTTACCATCGGTATTTTGAGCTTCATTTCATCTTGGAACTCATTCCTATGGCCAATCTTAGTTACAAATACTAAGGAAATGCGTTTGTTAAATAATGGTTTGTCCGCGTTTGCGACTGAGTCAGGAACAAGCTTACATCTTCAAATGTCCGCGGCTTCTTTGACGATCATTCCAATTTTAATTATCTATTTCATATTTAGAAAACAAATTATACAAGGGGTGGCCAAGAATGGTATTAAAGGATAAAAAAACTAAGATTACATTTCATGCGGGTATATTAACCATCGGCGGAACAGTAATTGAAATTGAATATGGTAAGGATAGAATTTTCTTTGATTTTGGTACCGAGTTTAAACCAGAATTAGAACTTGAAGACAATTCACTAGAAACTTTACTTAAACACAGTTTGGTGCCTCATTTAGATCACATCTATGATGAAAACTTAAAAGGGGCTCCAGTGTCTACTACAGATTCAGGATTTGAGAATACTGCAGTATTCCTAAGCCATTGTCATTTAGATCATACAAGAATGGTTAATTACTTAGACAATGAGATTCCAATGTACGCTCTTAATGAAACAAAAATTTTACTCAATAGTTTGAATGCAAAGAATGATTTTTTATTGCCTCGAGCGGTCGTGTCAGAGTCGTTTACTCGTGATATAATAGGTGTGGATAATATGGACCATGTCAAAGTGGGACAAATTGATGTACAATTGATGAGAGTAGATCATGATGCCTATGGCGCATGTGGTATGAAAATTACCACACCAGATCTTGTTGTATCTTATACAGGCGATCTTCGCTTGCATGGTTTCGATTATAAAGATTCACTTATTTTCTGTGAAAAGAATAAAAACACTGATGTCTTAATTATTGAAGGTGTAACATTAAGTTTCGATGATAGACCAGAACCGATTGATCCTGTTCGAAGTGAACAAGACTTATTGGATCGTATGATAAAAGTTATGAATGAAAATCCAGAAAAACAGATTACATTTTCGGTTTATCCAGGGAATGTAAAGCGCATGGCAGAGATTGTAAAACAGTCACCACGTAAAGTGGTACTTGAAGCATCCTTCGCACATGTGTTAAAATCATGTTTGGACATGGATTGTCTCTATTATGAATTAAGCGATAATGACTACGGTTTAAATCCAAGTCTTAAACTTGATTTAAAAGATTTGTTTGAAGACACGTCAGAGTATTTCTGGCAAGTTACTGAAAACCATGAAAATCTTAAAGGAGGTGGTGTCTATATCCACAGTGATGCAGCGCCCTTAGGAGAATTTGATCCTAAATATTTACCGTTTATCAAAGTGTTAGAAAATGCAGGTGTTGAGTTCAAGCGAATTGCTTGCTCTGGTCACGCGTTTCCAGAAGATCTCGATCGTATCGTTGATCTGATTCAACCCAAATTACTCATACCGATTCATTCTCTGAAACCAGAGAAGCTGAAGAATAAGTATGGCGTGAGATATTTACCAAAACGCAGTGAAATCATTTAAAAGGGAGAATAAAATGAAAAATCTTAAACGTATTTCTATTGCTTTATTAGCAATTCTTATGTTAGTTGGTTGTGGTAGTAAAGATGCAGTTGATGACAGTAACATCGTTACAGAATTAACTGAAAAAACAGAAGTTAATTTCTGGCATGCAATGAACGGAAAACAAGAAGAAACTTTAACTCAGTTGACTGATGAATTCAACGCAGCAAACGAAATGATTGAAGTCAAATTATTGAACCAATCAAGCTACAATGAATTACAACAAAAAGTTACAGCAACACTTGTAAGTCCTAAAGACCTACCTACAATCACTCAAGCTTACCCAGGTTGGTTAGCAAACGCAATGGAAGATGGACAAGTTACAGACTTGACACCTTACATCGGACACAAAACTATCGGTTTTGAAGATTACGATGACATTGCTGAAGGATTCCGCGAAGGCGCTAAAATTGATGGAAAAACTTTCGGTATTCCATTTAACAAATCTACAGAAGTTCTTTACTACAATAAAACACTTCTAGACAAATTGGATATCAAAGCACCAACAACATTCGAAGAATTAGCATCTGTTTCAAAAGAAATTTTTGAAAAAGAAGGCATCGTCGGAGCAGGATTTGACTCACTAAACAACTATTACGCGACAGGAATGATGAACGAAGGCGTTAAATTTACTGAAGATATGGACGTCACAGGAAAAGAATCACAAAAAGTTGTGGACTATTACCGTGATGGCGTTAAAGAAGGTTACTTCCGTATTGCTGGTTCAGACAAATACCTATCAGGACCATTTGGTAACCAACAAATCGCTATGAACATTGGTAGCTCCGCTGGAGAATCACACGTTCAAAAAGGTGCAATGAACGAAGACGGTACTGAAAAATTTGAATATGGTGTAGTCGTAAGACCACAAAAAACTAACATTCAACAAGGTACTGACATTTACATGTTTGAAGCAGCAACACCAGAACAAAAAACAGCAGCATTTGAATACATGAAACATTTAGTTTCTAAAGAATCACAAATCACATGGGCTGTCGATACTGGATATATTCCTGTAAGAACATCAGCAATGAACGATCCTAAATATACAGAATCAGGATCAAAAATCTCACCATTGATTGCAGCAGCAACAAAAGATCTTTACACACTTCCAGTATCAGCTAACACTGACGCTGTATACCGTGAATCAATGGCAATGATGGAATTAGCATTAAGTGATACAAGCAAAGACTTGGAAACAATCTTAAAAGATTACCAAACTACAGC
>CBDUDQ010000063.1:0-7861 GCA_965365985.1 uncultured Erysipelothrix sp.
TCATTAGTTTTGCTTGTCCAACAGCTGCTAGAGCCTGTTTCTTAGGCATTTCACTCGGAATCTTATTCAAACCAATTTCTTTTCTTCCAACTGCTTGCGCTCCAGAAGAAACCAAAACAACTTCTTTTCCATCGTTTTTAAGGTCAGATAAAATTCTAACCAAATGTTCTAATTTTCTATAGTTAATATCACCAGTACTTGGATGTGTCAGTGAAGATGATCCAATCTTAATTACAATTCTTTTTTTATCTTTAATGTGTTTTCTCATAATCGACCTCTTTTGTCTTTAAATCATACACCAATTTGTATCGAACTCAAAGGAAATGAATTGACTTAAAGGGGGGGAGTGCTATAATTTAATAAACTCAATGAAAAGGAATAAAATGAGCTTCAGACATGTTTAGAGACACAACGCTTGGTGAAAGTTGTGCATGTCCTCATGGATCTACCTTTGAGAGGAAATCGGAATACTACCGTTATCAGTTAAAGATATGTTTCACGTGAAACATATGAAAAAGGGTGGCACCACGAGTCAATCGTCCCTTATAAATGGTGTTTTTTTATTATACAGGAGGAATTATGTTAGATATCAACTTATTTAGAAACAATCCAGAACTTATTAGAGAGAACTTGAAAAAGAAATTTCAAGATCATAAAATGCCTATAGTAGATGAAATTATAGAAAAAGATCAGGAATATAGAAAAATTAAGAGTAGAGCAGATGATTTAAGAGGACAAAGAAACTCACTTTCCAAACAAATTGGTCTTTTAATGAAAGATAAAAAGTTTGAAGAAGCTGAAGAAGTAAAAAAACAAGTCACTCAACAAGCAGAAGAGTTAAAGAACATTGAAGAAAATGAAGAACCAATGCTTAAAGAAATTAGAAATCTATTGTTTCAAATTCCTAATATTATTTCTGATGATGTACCAATTGGTAAAGATGACAGTGAAAACGTAGAACGCTATACAGTTGGTAGTACAGAAGATAAAGGTTTTGAAGTCCCTTATCATGTAGATATAATGGAAAGCTTTGAAGGAATTGATTTAGAATCAGCCAGAAAAGTAAGTGGGGCAGGTTTTTATTACTTAATGAAAGACATTGCCCGTCTTCACTCAGCGATGACAACATATGCGAGAGACTTTATGATTGATCAAGATTATGACTATGTCATTCCCCCTTATATGATCAAATCAGAAGTCGTTACTGGTGTCATGAGTTTTGAAGAGATGGAAAACATGATGTATAAAATTGAAGGTGAAGATTTATACTTAATTGGAACATCTGAGCATTCCATGATCGGTAAGTACATTGATACAATTAATGATGGGGCAACAATGCCTCACAAAATGACTTCTTATTCACCTTGCTTTAGAAAAGAAGTTGGTGCTCACGGTATTGAAGAACGTGGTGTGTATCGTATTCATCAATTCGAAAAACAAGAGATGGTTATTATCTGTCATCCAGATGATTCAACTCGTTATTTTGAAGAATTGTACAAGCACAGCGTTGATTTCTTCGAGTCACTTGATATCCCGGTACGTGTTTTAGAGTGCTGTTCAGGGGACTTAGCGGACTTAAAGCATAAATCAGTGGATGTTGAAGCATGGAGCCCAAGACAACAAAAATATTTTGAAGTCGGTAGCTGTTCTAACTTAACAGACGCTCAAGCAAGACGTTTAATGATTAGAATTGATACACCTGAAGGTCGTGTTTATGCTCACACACTAAATAATACAGTTGTTGCACCTCCTAGAATGTTAATTGCTTTCTTAGAAAACAACTTACAAGAAGATGGTACAGTCAATATACCTAAGGCATTACAACCATATATGGGATTCAAAGAAGTTATGGTTCCTACTAAAAATAAATAGTAATAAATCAAAAAAAAAGAACCTCACATCAAGTGAAGTTCTTTTTCTATGGAATCATACTCATTACTTTTTTAATTACAGAATCCTCATTATTACTACCGATTATTTCTTTTGCCGCATCTTTAACTTCATCTACAGCATTTGATACTGCATATGAGTAGTTTGCTAGTTGCAACATTTCGATATCATTGTTGTAATCTCCAAAAGCCATAAGGTGATCTTCATGATAATCATATTTATCTAACAGATGTTTAAGTCCATTTCCCTTGTTGATGTTTTGATTCATAATGTCTATCCAAATTGCACCACCCATAACAACGTTATAATTATCCGAGAAATGAGGTCCAACTACGTTAGTATGGTTGTGTTGGCTATTTTTCAAACTTAGGAAAGTAACTTTTATGATTGGCTCTTCTACTGAGTACAAATCTTCAGTCTCAACAAAACCACCAAAAAACTCATTTAAGTATGTTGTGTGCTCTGCATTATAAGGTTTTACAAAAACCATGTCATGACTGATTAGAATAATTGAAGATTCAATGTTCTTAGCAGCCACTTCAACCATATGATGCCAATTCTTAGGCTCAATCACTGATTCATAGATCAATTCGCCTTGATCTTCTACTAATGCACCATTATCAGAGACAAAAGAGATTCTTTTTGATAATTCGCCAAATTTTTCTTTAAGACTGTTCATTGAACGACCACTAGCCGCAACGAATTTAATATTTTTTGAATCGAGATGATCCAAAAAAGGTACGATGTTTTCAGGTAAGTTTGAGTTATCATCTAAAAATGTGTGATCCATGTCACTTGCTATTATTTTTATCATATATCCTCCGTGTTAAGGTCGTATGATTGACCATGACCTATTATAGGTGAGATTCTATACTTATTCAATAAGAGGACTTGAACTTTTATCTCCAATTGAGTATAATGACCTTGCTACTACAACATTATATAACGAATCAGGTCAGGGTGGGAACACAGCAGCCTTAAGTTAGCTCTAATGTGTGTAGTGGCTTTTTTTGTATTTAAGGAGCACTTATGGATCATAAAAAGTATATGGAAATGGCTTTAGAAGAAGCAAAAGTTGCTTATAAAAAAAATGAAGTACCAGTTGGAGCAGTGATTGTTAAAGACAATCAGGTCATTGCTCGTGCTCATAACTTAAGAGAAGAAAACATAAACATCACTGCTCATGCAGAAATTTTAGCGATTGAAAAAGCAAGTAAACATCTTGGAACTTGGAATCTTAGCGAGTGTACTTTATATGTCACAGTTGAACCATGTCCTATGTGTGCAGGCGCAATCATCCAATCACAGATTAAAGAGGTAGTTTTTGCTTGTATAGAGCCCAACAGCGGCAGTTTTGGGACCATAGTGGATTTATCTAACTTATATAACCATAAACCAAACATTGTCTCAGGGGTATGCTCAAACGAATCAGAAGCACTCATGAAAGAATTTTTTAAAAATAAAAGAGAACAATCAATTAAAGTAAAAAAAATCAAACAAGAAGAATTAAATACATATTTAGATATTAGAAAAACAGTGTTCGTTGAAGAACAAAAAGTTTCGATAGAAGAAGAGATAGATCAACATGATCATCTTAACAATCCTGATGTCATTCATATTGCTGCATACAAAGCGGGAGTCATGATTGGGACACAACGCATCTTTAGAAATAAAGATGAATACACAATCGGACGTGTAGCCGTTTTGAAGGCATACCGTAATACTGGTGTCGGAACAGCAATGCTCGCATATGCACAGAAACAAGCACTCAATAACGGAATTAAAACACTAAAATTAGGAGCCCAACTAAGTGCAGTTCCATTCTATGAAAAAAACGGTTATATAGGCTATGGCTCAGTCTATTTGGATGCAAATATAAAACATATTAACATGAAAAAGAACTTATAATCAGCATCTAGGAACGATATCCTAGATGCTGATTTTTTAATTTAGAGAAGGGTGCTATAAAACACATATTGCATGATATAATAACCCTAGGTGATTATAAATGAAATATCAAACATTGTATCGTAAATACCGCCCACAACATCTTGATGAAGTGGTAGGACAGGAACATATACTAAATGTAATCAATAATTCGTTAAAAAAAGATATGATATCTCACGCATATCTCTTTTGTGGTCCAAGAGGGACAGGTAAAACCTCAATAGCCAAATTACTGGCTCAAGCAATTAACTGTGAGAAGCAGGGAGTGAGTGCCTGTGGCGAATGTGAAAACTGTCGTCAAGGTATAGAAGGAACACATCCTGATATCATAGAAATTGATGCCGCAAGTAACAATGGGGTTGAAGAAATTAGAGGATTGATTGAAAAAGTTAAATATACACCATTATTGGGTAAATATAAGATATATATCATTGATGAAGTCCATATGTTGTCTCAAGGTGCTTTTAATGCATTCTTAAAAACATTAGAAGAACCCCCATCGCATGCTGTATTTATATTGGCTACAACTGAAATCCATAAAGTACTACCAACAATCATTTCTAGATGTCAGCGATATGATTTCAATTCTATTAATGACGAAGATATTGCCAAACGATTGGATTTTATATTAGATAAAGAAAATGTATCTTCGGAAACAGGTGTCACTAAGCTTGTCGCTTCACTTTCTGGTGGGGCACTCAGAAACGCACTGACGATATTAGAACAAGCGATCATCTTAGCGGATGAAAAAATAACCATTCAACAAATATATGAAACTAATGGTGTTGTGAGTGCAGAACAGAAAATTGATCTATTCTCAAGTCTTGTATCAAAGGATATGGACTCATTAGTCAAACAAATACAAAAACTACTCCTTAAATCAGTTAATATCGATCGATTAATGATGGATTTGATAAAAGGTATTAAAGATTCACTGGTTTACACACATACGAAGAATGAATCTTATGTAGATTACATAGACTTGAAGTTTATAAAGTTTCTTGACAAGAATTTCATTTTGAAAGAAAGACTTGAAGTCATCAATATTTTTCTAGACTATGTAGATAAAATGAAGTTCAGTTCAAAGCAAGAAACGTATCTAGAACTGGCTCTTATTAATGTGTTCGACATCCTATCTCAATCAATTGTTTCACGTGAAACAATTCAATTACCAACATCAGAAATTAAAAAAGAGGCTAACTCAGTACAAAAAGTCAAAGAAACAGTCAGAGAACCCCTAAAAGATGAAGAAACAGTAGAAAAACCTGAATCATTTAATAATGATTCAAACAAACAAGTAATACCAGAAGAAGAACTTTTATATGATTCTAATCTATTTGATGATTTTGAAGAAGAGGAAGAGTCTGTTAATCCTGTAGATGTTCCACGTGAAACAAACGAGGCATCTTTAGAAACGGAAAGAACAGATAAAGTTGAAGAAGTTCAAGAAGTCGAAGAAACTATTTCAAAAGTAGAAGAAAGTGACGTTGTTACAGAACCAATCATAGAAGAATCAAATACTAAGAAACAAATCATTGATGATGGCATGACAAGCCATGATAAAGAAACATTAATTCAGTTCATGGTTAGTGCAGATAAGAATTTGAGAATTAGAGATGAAGTATTGTTTAAAGACATTCATAAGCTGAAGAATGATATATCTTGGGCACGATATGCAAGAACCCTTTGTGAAGGCGAACTTGTTTTATCTGGAGAACGATTTGTTATGATCGCAGTTGAGAATGAATTCGAAATGAATGATTTAATGGATAAAAAGAGCCAATTAGAACTTAAAGATCTATCGGAACTGTTATTTAACGCCAGAAAGCATGTATTTGCGTGTACTCGAAGTAATTTCTCTGAGGCAGTTAAGTCATTTGTAGACTTAAGTAAAGCATCTCAATTACCTCAAGCATTTGAAATAAGCTATTTTGATGAAGAAGAAGTCGATGATGTAGTGAAAGAAGATTTACACTTAGAAAAGATCACTGCTTTATTTGGTGATCAACTAGAGATCGTAGAGTAGGAGATAAAATGTATCCAAAAACACTTAATAATTTAATTACAGCTTTTAAACTCCTTCCTGGAGTAGGAGTGAAGACAGCTGAAAGATATGCACTTCACATACTGGACTTAGATGAGCACTTAGTAGAAGGGTTTTCTAAATCTATCACTGATGCGAAGTCTAGTTTAAAAGAATGCTCTGTCTGTTTTAACTTAACAGATCAGGACGTTTGCAATATATGTTCCGATGAAAGACGCAATCGATCATTAATTTGTGTTGTTTCAAACCCTAAAGAAGTGTTCTCAATTGAAAAGATGAATCAGTATAATGGTCTCTATCATGTATTAGGAGGCCTAATATCCACTCAAAAGGGCATTATGCCCGGGAATCTCAACATTCAAACACTGATAGATAGAGTTAATGATGAAACTGAAGAAGTCATATTAGGATTGAACGCAACAGTAGAAGGTGAAATGACATCACTCTACATCGCGAAGAAATTAGAAGATATGACTAATGTATCTCGTTTGGCATTTGGCTTACCGATAGGTGGCCACTTAGATTATGCAGATGACATGACTTTAATGAAAGCATTTGAAGGAAGAAACAAAATAGACAAGGGGGAGTAGGCATGAGTTCAATCGCATATTTGTCAGATGAGAACATGTTAGAATTCCATAGAACTAAAGGAAATCAATCAATGAACTTTTGGCGCATCAGCATCAAGAATTTTGAACGATTTGCAGTTGGAGACTTACTTTTCTTTGTCGATAAACGACATTTGCACCCTGAAACCAAAGAAAAAGGCATTATTGGATATGGTCGTGTCAGTTCCATAAGAACAATGAGTGTAAATCGTACCTGGAAACAGTATGAAACGCTCAACGGTTATCCTAACTATGAAAGATTTAAAGAGTCTATTTTGAACCTTAGATCCGATTTAGAACTTCCAAAACAAATCCAATCAATTCACCTGGAAGAGGTAGTCTTCTCTAAAGCACCAATTTATTTGAGTGAATTGAACTTTGATCTTCCAAAACAATTAGAATCATTCATTTATTTAGAGCAAGAGGGTAATGACCTATCCAGTAACATACTTAGAAAGATTGAATCTTTGGGCGTAGATAACTGGTTTACAATGATGACAAGTAAAGATATAGACATTCAAGCAACCCTTGTTGAACAGAAACTAAGAAATATCATTAATAAAGTGAATGTAAACTGGACACAAACGCAAGAAAAAACCATCAAGCAAGCAAATTTAGGGATTTGCATTAACATGATGGCATATCAACTCAGTGAGACAGGCGTAGATATATATCTACCTGTGTCTTCTATTAAAAATCAATTTTATGAAATGTTAGGAATCAAGGCATTTATAAATGCTAATTTCGATGATTATAAGATTAAATTTCATTTAGTATCCAAAACAGAATTTAACGACTTTGAGTTATTGGTTCAAGAGATGAATTTAGAGCCCGTATATATTTAGGTTTTGCTTTAACAATTATAATATTTAAAGCTGAGAGCGTGTCAACATAATGTTGGTACGCTTTTTCATTTGCTCGATGTAGTTCATATTCAATTTCTATATCATTATGATTGGAAAACTCACTGTAATCCAAACACCACATGCCATATTCATCGCTATATTCACTGCGACTGGTAATTGACTTAGCAATGGGAAGCATTTTGTCTGTATTTATCTCATATTCATTCATTTTTTTAATAATCAAATCATTATTTAATGAAAGATCATCCAATTCTATTTCAAACTCTAAGACACCCTCAGATTGAGGAATCTTAAGAGTGAAAAGGTATGTATTTTCAATTTCCCGTATTCTGCACATGATCCCTAATTTAAACAGCTGTTTATCTATGGTATCGTAGTAATGGTTTGTTTGTTTTTTTGGAGCTTCAAACGGAAAAAAATCTAAAAGCCTTTTGGCTGTAGATTCTTCAATCATGCTTTTGTATTCAATTTCAAGGTGTTGGTTCATACTAGTATGATACAATATA
>CBDUDQ010000064.1:0-7629 GCA_965365985.1 uncultured Erysipelothrix sp.
TTATGTCCATAGAAGTAGAAAATAATAAGGTAATTGGCATTAAAACAAATGAAGAGGAAGTCATCTTATCAAAGACCGTCATCATTACTTCAGGAACATACATGTCATCCAAAATTATGAAGTCGGCTGTGGTTACTATTTCAGGTCCTGAAGGAGATCCAACAAGCAACTCTTTAAGTGAATCACTAAGAGCAAACGGTTTGAAAACTTTCAGATTAAAAACAGGGACACCAGCAAGAATTTATACAGACAGCATTGATTTTACTAAAACCACCATTCAACCCGGTGATGATGCGCCATATTACTATTCAAAAGACACTAAAAAAGAAGATGTAATTCAAGAACAATACCCTTGTTACCTCACATACACAAACGTAAAAACACATGAAATTATTGAAGCAAACTTAGAGAAATCAAGTATGTATTCAGGTGTTGTCGAAGGTGTGGGTGCACGATACTGTCCATCAATTGAAGATAAAATCGTTCGCTTCGCTGATAAAGACCGACACCAAATTTTCTTAGAACCAGAATCAAAAGATTTACCAACAACCTATGCTCAAGGGCTTTCATCCTCATTACCAGATGATGTTCAAGATCAAATGTTAAGAACAATTCCTGGTTTAGAAGATTGTGTTGTACAAAAATATGGTTATGCGATTGAATATGATGCAATTGATCCAATTCAACTGAAACCAAGTCTTGAAGTTATGAAAATTGAAAACCTGTTTACTGCAGGACAAATCAATGGTACTTCAGGATATGAAGAAGCGGCCGGCCAAGGGCTCATGGCAGGAATTAATGCGTCATTAAAAAATCAAAACAGAGAACCCTTAATATTAAAAAGAGATGAAGCGTATATTGGTGTCATGATTGATGATTTGGTTACTAAAGGAACTCTAGAACCTTATAGATTACTGACCTCTCGCGCTGAATATCGACTTTTACTAAGACATGATAATTCATACCGTCGTTTGTCTCACTTTGGAGCTGACATTGGCTTGTTGAAACCTGAATTATACGTTACAATTAAGGAAGACATAGAATCAATTGATGCTTTCATTGAAGAAAGCAAAACAATCAAGATTCCTCATACAGAAATCTTCAAAAATTTCTTTGAGTCAAAGAATTCACCGTTTACAAATCACGACTTAAGCATCTATGATGCTGTCAAAAGACCAGGTATTGAATTACAAGAACTTTTAACACTTCTAGAAATTGATTTAAGACATGATTTAGTATTCCAAGTACAAGTAGAAATTAAGTATGAAGGATATATTAAAAAAGCACTTAAAGAAGCAGAAAAATTACGTCAAATGGAAGACATTAAACTTCCTAATAATATTGATTACGATGAAATCAAGAATTTATCCATTGAAGGACGTCAAAGACTTCAAGCGGTCATGCCACTGACGGTAGGACAAGCTTCAAGAATATCAGGCGTGAATCCGGCGGATATAACCATACTTGCAATGAATCTTAAACAAAAGGAGATGTAAATATGAGAATAGCAACAATCGGTAGCGGATCAATTGTTAAAGAATTTATCAATCATGCTCGTGAAATCCAAGGCGTTGAATTTGTGGCGTCTTATTCCCGAGATTTAGAGAGAGGCAGAGAATTTGCTGACTCTATGGAAATTGAACATGTCTACACGGATTTAGAAGAAATGTTCAAGGATTCAAATGTTGATTTTATTTATATTGCTTCGCCTAACAGTTTGCACTATGAGCAAGCAAAGATGGCACTCTTAAGCGGAAAAAACGTGATTGTTGAAAAACCATTCTCAGGAAACGAAATGAGGGCAAGTGAACTCCTTAGAATAGCCAAAGAAAATAATCTAATGATTTTTGAGGCCATTTCAAATATTCATTTGCCAAATTTTAAAGTAATAAAAGAAAATCTTAATTTAATAGGTAGAATAAGATTGGTACAATGTAATTTTTCTCAGTATTCAAGTAAATATCAAGCTTTGTTAGATGGAGAAACCCCTAATGTATTTAATCCAGAATTTTCGGGTGGTGCTTTAGCAGATATCAACATATATAACATTCATTTTGTTGTAGCCTTATTCGGATTACCAAAAGATGTTAATTATATAGCCAATACACATGCCAATGGTATTGATACATCTGGAATTGTAACAATGGTTTATGAAGATTTTGTGGTAGAATGTGTTGGAGCTAAAGACAGCTATTCTGAGAGCTTTGGAATTATTCAAGGTGAAAAGGGATACATTAAAGTTGAAGGCACTGTTAGTAAGATGGAAGAAGTAAGTATCATTACTGGTGAAGATAAAGTAACGATTAATCAAAACTCACTTTCTAGGCTGGCATATGAAGTAGAAACTTTTAAAGAAATATTCGATAGAAAAGATTTCTTAGCCTGCCAAACACTGGGGGAACACTCCATTAATGTTGTAAAGGTTGCTGAAAAAGCCAGAAGAAAAATCAATATGTTTTTTGATTTGTAAAATGGAGGACTTATGAACGAACTTGAATTTTATCAATCATTAGAAGCTTTAGAAATTGTTGTTTCAGATATAATGAAGCAACAATTTTTAATGTATAAAAATTTAATACAAGAAGTAAACCAAGTATTAAACTTAACAGCGATCGATGACGATGAAGGCATCTATTTGAAACATTTTTATGACTCCTTATTAATTGAAAAATTAATTAAGAAAGAAGCAAAGATGTGTGACATTGGTTCTGGGGCTGGATTTCCTGGAATTGTACTTGCAATCGTAAGACCTGATATTAAAATTACTCTGATTGAACCAACCACCAAAAGAACCAACTTCTTGGAACGGGTTGTTGATGAGTGTGGTTTAAAAAATGTAATCATTCTTAATGAAAGAGCTGAAGATGTAATCGAAGACAGAAGAGAATTTTTTGATGTTGTGACTGCAAGAGCAGTTGCTTATTTAGACATTCTTTCTGAACTCAGTTTACCATTTGTTAAAATTGGTGGTATGTTCATTGCCATGAAAGGATCTAAAGGGTTAGAGGAGTTAGATGTTTCGAAAAAAGCTCTAGCAATTCTGGGTGGAGAATTCATTGAGGCCCATCATTTTTCAGATCATAACCTTGGAGACCGATATAACCTAGAAATATTGAAAACTTCCAAAAGTCCAAAGAAATATCCGCGAACTTATGCTAAAATAAAGAAGACGCCATTATCAGGGAGGCAATAAATGATTGAACGTACAGAAATAGCAATAGAAAAAATAATACCCAATCGTAATCAACCACGATTAACGTTCAATGATGAGAGTTTACTTGAACTGGCCTTATCTATTAAAGAGAACGGACTCATACAACCGATCGTTGTGAGAGCGAGCGAAGACAAATATGAAATTATTGCAGGAGAAAGAAGGTACCGAGCCATGATGATGGGCGGATTTACTTCGATTCCTGCAATTGTTAGCGAAATGAGTGACAATCAAAGTGCTACAGTTGCTTTGATCGAAAACATTCAAAGAGAAGACTTAAATGTATTGGAAGAAGCAATCGCTTTTAAAGAACTTTTGAGAATTCAAAATATGACTCAAAAAGAATTGGCAGTAAAAGTAGGCAAGTCGCAATCATCAATCGCAAATAAAATACGTTTACTGGAATTACCAGAACCAGTTTTAGAAGCCTTGAGCAACAAAAAGATTACTGAACGACATGCAAGAGCCATGTTGGGATTAGATGAAACAAAAGTTATTGAAATCTTGGAAACAGTCACAAAGAAAAAATTGAACGTGAAACAAACTGAGACACTCATTGATAAACCAAGCAAAAAAATACAGCGAATCACAAAAGGGATCTCAGCCAACATAAAAATTGGCTTAAACACAATCAAGCAATCCGTTGCAATGATTGAAAAAACTGGCATCCCGGTTATACAAGAACTGAATGAAACTGAAGACGAGGTAATCGTAACCATTCGATTCCCAAAATAAAGGATGTGAATTAATGGGAAAAATAATAGCAATCGCAAACCAAAAAGGTGGCGTCGGTAAGACAACCACCAGCATAAATCTATCGGCTGGACTTGCATATCTTGGCCAGAAAGTCTTATTGATTGACCTTGACCCTCAAGGCAATGCATCACAAGGCGTCGGTGCGAATAAAGCAGATATTAAGTACAGCACTTACGATTTAATTTTATCTGAAAAAGAAGTCGATGAAGTTAAATTAACTTTGAACACACCACCTATGGATCTCATCCCAGCAACAATTGATTTAGCAGGGGCAGATTTAGAAATGGTAGAATTTAAAATTGGTCGTGAAAGACTCTTAAAAAATAAATTAATGAAATCAAAAGAAGACTATGATTACATCATCATCGATTGTCCTCCTTCACTTGGACTCTTGAATACCAATGCTTTAACAGCAGCGGATTCAGTCATCATTCCCGTGCAATGTGAATATTATGCATTAGAAGGACTCACACAACTCTTATCAACCATCAGATTAGTACAAAAGCTATTCAATCCCGAACTTAAGATTGAAGGTGTACTCCTTACGATGTTTGATGTTAGAACACGACTCAGTGTAGAGGTTCAACAAGAAGTCAGAAGATACTTTAATGAAAGGGTTTATAAAAGCAACATTCCTAGAAATGTTAAGCTTTCAGAAGCCCCATCTCGCGGAAACACAATATTTGAGTATGATTTAAAATCAGAGGGTGCCAAAGCATATGCTGCACTGTCGAAAGAAGTCCTACAAAACAATAAGAAACGGAGTGAAAAAAATGTCTGATAAAAATCGTTTAGGAAGAGGCTTGGGTGCAATCTTTGGTGATGACATATCATCAGCACTTGAAGACATTCAAAAAGGAACTGGCAGTGATTTTGGTGGTGTTAAGACAAGACTGTCTGTAGACATCATCCGAACAAATCCATATCAACCCCGTCGCAACTTTGACGAAGAGAAATTAGAAGAACTCGCGACATCAATTAAAACTCACGGTCTGTTCACACCCATTCTCGTTAGAGAAACAAATAAGGGATATGAATTGGTCGCCGGAGAACGACGTTTGCGCGCTGCGAAAATAGCAGGACTTGAAGAAATTTCAGCCATCGTCGTAGAATTTGATGATTCAGAAATGATGGAAATCGCAATCATTGAAAATGTCCAAAGAGAAGACCTGGATGTAATCGAAGAAGCATCAGCCTATAAGTTATTAATAGATCGCCTAGATCTAACACAAGAAGATGTCGCAAAACGAATGAGTAAATCAAGAAGCCACATCGCAAACCTTTTAAGACTCTTAAGATTACCTGCATCAGTTCAAGCCATGGTTTCTGAAAAGAAATTGAGCATGGGCCATGTTCGTCCTTTAATTACATTAGAAGATGATAAGGAAATTGAAAGTATTGCCCGGGAAATATTTGAGAAGAAACTCTCAGTTCGAGAAACAGAGAAACTCATTCAAATGAGAAACGAGCCTCAAACAAGTCCAAAAGAAAAGATCATTGAAGATACAAGTAAATTTGAGTACGTTGTCAACCTCATGGAAAGCAAACTTCAAACAAGAATTAATATTAGTTCCAAACAAGTAAACATTCATTTCTCAGATGATGAAGATTTAAACAGAATATTAGAACTTCTCAATTTGATTGACTAAGACCGCATGGTCTTTTTCTTTTAAGTTTATGAATGATATAATATAAGCAGACTAAAGTTAAACTACAAGAATACTTAAAATAAAGAAAGAGGGATTTCATGAAAATAATCGCATTCACAGGAGCAGGGATATCCAAAGCTTCAGGGATATCCACTTTTATGGAACAACCAGAAGTAAGAGATAAACTTCACCGTTCCTTTGCCATCAAACATCCAAAACAATATAATGAAGTTATCAAAGAAATGAAAAGGGTGATTGATTTAGCCAAGCCAAACGATGCTCACCATGCTTTAGCAGAATATGATGTCGACATCATCACCATGAATATCGATGGTCTCCACGAAGCCTGCGGCAGCAAACCTTTATGCTTACACGGCATGATGCCAAAGACACAAGATCTAGACATTGCATATAAGTTAGTTGGAAGTCCAGTCCTCTACGGAGACCAAGCACCCAACTACATGAAAGCGGTTGATGAAGTACTTTCATTAGAACAAGGTGACGTATTCTTAGTTATTGGCGCATCACACTCAACCATGATAGCCATTGAACTTAGAAATATCGCCTTATCCAATCAAGTTAGGGTCATTGAAATACAACGCGACTCATTAACAGAAGTAAGAAAAACACTCGAATCACTTAAAGGAAAAATACAATGACAGATACTATAGTAGCAATCATCACAGCACTTCAAGAAAGTGCCATCTCAGTCATTCGCTTAAGCGGAACCGACGCCATCAACATCGCAAACAAACTCTTCACTAAAGATTTAGAGGAAGTAGAAAGCCACACCGTACATTATGGACATGTGGTCGATCCCATTACTGGAGACATTGTTGATGAAGTCTTACTGAGTGTGTTCAGAGCACCCAAAACATATACAAGAGAAGATGTCGTAGAAATCTCATGTCATGGGGGTGTCTTAGTCACTAAGAAACTCCTAGCCATGATCCTAAGTTTGGGCGTACGCATGGCAGAACCAGGAGAATTCACTCAACGTGCATTCTTAAACGGACGCATTGATTTAACTCAAGCAGAATCCGTCATGGAACTCATTCAAGCACCCAACGAATTCGCGGCAGAACTCGCTATCTCTGGAGTACAAGGCAGTGTGAAGAAACTCATTGAGCCTCTAATCGAAGAACTCATACAAATCATTGCCAACATTGAAGTTAACATTGATTATCCAGAATATGATGATGTGAATGTTTTAACCGAAGAAACTTTATTACCAGATTCAAAAAGATTCTTGGAATCACTAGAAAAAATCATTCAAGAATCCAAGTCAGGCCAAATCCTTAAAGAAGGCGTCAAGACAGTTATTCTTGGAAAACCAAACGTAGGAAAATCAAGCATCCTCAATGTGCTCCTAGAAGAAGACAAAGCCATCGTCACCGATATTGCAGGAACAACACGTGACTTAGTAGAAGGATGGATTCAATTAGAAAACGTAGCCCTTCACTTAATAGATACTGCAGGACTTCGAGATACAGAAGACATCATTGAGCAGATCGGAATTGAAAAAAGTCGTAAAGCATTTGAATCAGCAGAACTGGTTATCTTAGTATTCGATGCAAGTTTAGAAGAAAATCAAGATGACTTGGATTTACTCGAAGTCACTAAAAATAAAGAACGCATTGTAGTTTACAATAAAAAAGATTTGATCAGTACAGACTCAAATCATATCTATGTTTCTGCCCTCGAACATGATGTCAGTGCATTGGTCAATGAAATCAATGCCCGTTACGAATCTCACCAAATTGCACGAACAAAACCAACACTTTCTAATCAACGTCAAATTGCTTCTGTACAAATGAGCTATCTTGCAATGCAAAGAGCCATCGAAGCAATGGAGATTGGTATGGAACTTGATTTGGTTATTATGGATTTAAATGAAGCTTATACAGAATTGGCTTCAGTGGTTAAACTTAAAAAAGACATTAATATATTGGATGAAATCTTTGCCAGATTTTGTCTTGGAAAGTAGGCTTTTATGGAATTAAAATGGATTGA
>CBDUDQ010000065.1:0-7452 GCA_965365985.1 uncultured Erysipelothrix sp.
TTGTCGGTGTGGCCGAAGACATCTTCCCAAATAGGAATTCAATGCACGACTCAAGAGGCGGACTTGAAGAGGAACGCCGCTTGATGTACGTCGCAATTACGCGTGCTAAAGAACGTTTGTTTTTAACTTATAATAAGGGCTATAACTTTATTATGGGTCGTGGCATGATGGTGTCTCGTTTCATTAAGGAACTGGATACACAAGAAGCACAAGAAGACATCACCTCATACATTCAAACTCAGGCGCAAGTCTCAGAATTTGAAGCACAAGGTGGTTTTAAAAAGAAAATGAAATTCAAACCCACAGACCAAGTGGTTCATGATGAGTTTGGCGAGGGCATTGTTATTTCAATTGATGAGAATGTGGTTCGAATTGCGTTTAACTTTCCTCATGGGCTTAAAACCATTTCTCGTGCATTTCAAGGCATACGATTAAAAGGAGATTTGTCATGATTAAAGAGCGCATCGATGAATTAAGAAACTCAATCAACCAATACAATTATGAATATCATGTTATGGACAATCCAAGCATCCCTGACATTCAATATGATCAACTGCTGGATGAACTCAATCAATTAGAAACTTCTAATCCTGAATTTTTCGATCCGAACTCACCCACTCAAAAAGTAGGGGGGAAGATATTAAAAGGATTTGAAAAAGTGACCCATCAAGAGCCCATGTATTCTTTGTCAAATGCTTTTTCATTGGAAGACTTAGAAAACTTCGATTCACGCATTAAGAAACTTTATCCAAATGCTTCTTATGTCGTAGAGCTTAAGATTGATGGTTTGGCCATGTCTTTGGAGTATGTGGATGGGGTCTACACCTCAGCAGCAACCCGGGGCAACGGTAAAGTAGGAGAAAACGTCACCGAGAACATTCGCGTGATGGATTCTGTACCTTTAAAATTACAATCAGATGTTGATATGAGTGTACGCGGGGAAGTCTTCATGCCAAAAGAAAGCTTTGTTTATGTTAATAAACAGCGCCTTGAAAATGGTGAAAGTTTGTTTGCCAACTGCAGAAACGCCGCCGCGGGAACCATACGACAACTCGATACGGGTGTCGTTGCTTCTCGAAAACTGGATGCGTTTTGGTATACACTGAGTAATGCTGTTGATCTGGGCGTTCATTCTCAATACGAAGCTTTAGATTATTTAAAGAAAATGGGATTTAAAACCAATCCTGAAATTAAGAAATATTCTGATATCAATTCTGTATTCTCACGTGTCTTAGAACTTGAAGCCATGAGAGAAACATTGGATTATGATATTGATGGCGTAGTCATTAAGGTGAATGAGTTTGAAATACAAGAAGCCTTGGGATTTACTGTGAAGTCTCCACGCTTTGCCATTGCTTATAAATTTAAAGCAGAAGAACAAGCATCTCAAGTTGAAGAAATCTTCGTGACTGTGGGACGTACTGGGAAAATTACGCCCAACGCCAAACTGACACCCGTTGAAATCAGCGGGTCTTTGGTTTCTTATGCCACATTACACAACGAAGATTACATTAAAACAAAAGACATCCGTGTGGGAGATCAAGTCATTGTTCGTAAAGCGGGAGAAATCATTCCTGAAATCGTCAACGTTGATTTAAGTTTAAGAACAGAAAACGAATTGCCTTATGTGTTTCCTGTTTCTTGTCCTGTTTGTTTTAATGATTTGGTTCGCTTTCCTGATGAGTCTGATCATTACTGTGTGAATCCGGATTGTCCGGCTAAACTGCTTGAATCACTCATTCACTTTGCTTCCAGAGTCGCAATGGACATTGATACACTGGGAGAAAAAAGAGTTGCACAATTAATAGAGGCTGATTTGTTATCTAAGATAGAAGACATTTATCACTTAGATGAAAAGAAAGAACAACTGGTTTTATTAGAGAAGATGGGCGAAACTTCAGCTGATAAACTGCTGAAGGCCATTGAAGCGAGTAAATCCCAATCTTTGGACCGATTGATCTTTGGTTTGGGAATTCGTCATGTGGGGGCTAAAACAGCATCTGTCTTAGCGGAATATTTTGGTTCATTGCATGCGATTATGAAAACGGATTATGAGACTTTAATTTCAATTCCAGAAATTGGAGATGCCATAGCCCATTCGGTCTTGGCTTATTTCAGCTTAGATCACAATCAAGAACTCATTGATCATTTAGATAAGCTGGGCTTGAACTTGGTTTATGAATCCTTAAAAGTCAGTGAATTACTTCAAGGCAAACGCTTTGTCTTAACTGGGACCTTGGAGACAATGGGACGAAATGATGCCAAAGCATGGATAGAGAATCATGGTGGGCAAGTCTCATCATCACTCAGTGCTAAAACCGATGTCTTGGTTTATGGTGCCTCACCAGGCTCTAAGTATGACAAAGCACTCGCATTGGGTGTAGAATTATGGGACGAGAGTCGATTCGAAAAGGAGATGCGCGATGAAAATTAAACTGATCTTAGTCTTGCTGTTAATTTTGAGTGCCTGTGGTCAAACAAGCACTCCAGATACAGAAGTACCCGATGAAGCACCCATTGAAGTTGTGGGGGGCGGTAAGGGAGAGTATCCCATCATTTTACCTTTCATCACCTCACCTTTAAGACAAGAATATGCCAATTACTATCGAGAAATTGACATGATGGAAATTGGCCGACAACTTCAAAACCACTCAAAAGATTACTTTTCAACTGATAAATATAATTTATCAGAAGGGACCCTTATCACACCGGATCGATACTATGAATTGATTGGTCGTGAATCAGACACAAACATCTATGCACTCAATAAAAATGAGGATTATGTGGTGGATGGGGTGACCATACCCAAACCGGTCTTTGTTTCTGACTTAGTGGAAATTAATTTCCATGATACTTTGGATCGGGATTCAGTGGATGGGGTTTCTGTGGCCATGGTCATGAAACGCATTCAAACCACTGATCGTCAAACGGGTGCCACAGTACGCTTATCCGATAAGGTCTTATATGAGGTGGGTGTGACTTTAGGACAACAACTCCATTCATTCTTAAGAACTTTGCCCAATATGTCAGACAAACCGATCATGATTGGGATGTATGTTCAAGAATCGGATGAAGACCGCTTGCCCGGTAAATACTTACCAGGTCATTTCTTAGGTCATGCTTTGTTTGAATCCGCAAGAAATGGGACTTTTGTTGAAACAAAAGAAAAATGGGAACTGCTCAATGGTCCTTATATCTTTGATTCAATGCCAGAGACCTATTCTGCCTTTACAGAGCTTAAGCGACGCATCTTTACCTTTATGGGAGATGAAAACGTGGCAGTGGTAGGAAAAGGATTTTTAAATAAAGATGGTTTGGATGAGATACAACTTGAAATCAGTACAGGATCCAAAACTTATTTAGAGGTTCTGGGTTTGGCAGAGAGTTTAAAAACCAACTTAAATCTCTTTGACCAGTTTAAGGTGCCGATTGTAGTTGAAATTAAAATATTCCAGTCCACTAAAATAGTGGTTTCAAAACTGCCAGGACAAGATGCAGTAGTTATTAAATTAAATTAAATTAGGGAGTCATATGAAAAAAATAGAAAAAACAATGATCACAGCTTTAGCCAAAGATCATATGTTCGCGTTCAGTGACGCAGAACTTGAAAAACTAGAAAATGAATCAGAATTATTTTTAAATGAATTAGAATATTTAAACGGTGTCGATACTTCTTCAGTAGAAGCGATGTCCATGCCATATCCAGAAGAAGAAACAGATTACTTAAGAGAAGACGTTGCGGTAGAAGGCATGCCATTAGAAGATGTCTTCATGAACGCACAAGTGCGTCAAGACGATTTCTTTGAGATTGTGAAGGTGCTCAAATGATTCAAGATAAATATAATGCGATCAGTTCAAATATTGAACATTTGAATGCCAATGAGGGTCCTTTATCAACATGGACTTTTGCCATAAAAGATAATTTCAACTTAAAAGATACCATCATGGCCAGTTCTTCAAAATTGTTGGCGGGTTATGAATCGGTCTATTCAGCCACTGTGATTGATTTACTCATACAACAAGGGGCTCAAATCTTGTGTAAGACATCCATGGATGAATTTGGGATGGGTGGAGACAACACAACCGCTTACAGTGGGCCAGTGTTGAATCCTTTGGATACAAACCGTGTATCAGGAGGATCAAGTGGTGGCAGTGCTGCTTTAGTCTCATCCAAGGATGTGAGGGCTGCGCTGGGCACAGATACAGGGGATTCAATTCGAAAACCTGCTTCATATTGCGGGGTAGTCGGTGTGAAACCTTCTTTTGGACGCATCTCACGATATGGTGTGATGGCCTTTGCCTCAAGTTTGGATACTGTGGGATACTTTACTCAAAATGTGGACGACGCCATAACACTTTTACCCATCTTATCAGGAAGAGACAATATGGATTTGACGTCTTTAGATAAACCATTTGAAATGATTACTTTAAAAGATTTAAAAGGAATGAAAATCGGAATCTTTGATTCTGTTCATGAGGTCATGGATCCGCTTGTTATTTCTGAAACCGTTGAAAAATTGAAAAAAAGTTTGTCTACACTGGGCGCTGAAACTGTCTCAGTATCCATGCCATTAAACTTACTCAGAAGTATTTATCCTGTGTATGCTGTGGTATCAAGTGTTGAGGCTTTATCAAATCATGCCAGCCTTGATGGGGTTCGTTTTGGTGCTCAAGTACCAGGGGATTCTTTAGAGGACATCATGAGTGAAACACGCACACAAAACCTGGGTTACCAAGTGCGCAAGCGCTACTTGTTTGGGGCTTACAGTTCTACGGGTGAAAAATTTGAGACTGTATTCACCAAAGCAAAAAGAGTGAGACGTGTTTTGGTTGATCACTATGAATCCATGTTATCTGAAGTGGATGCCATCATTGTTATGGCAAGCGGACAAATTGCGCCTTTAATTGAAGGCAATGTGCCAATATCCGGAGATGCTTATTTAATTGGGGAAAACCATTTGGCCTTACAAAACTTCAGTGGTCATCCAAGCATGACCATTCCGTTTGGTATTTTTGAAAATATGCCTTTGGGCATTAACATCACCAGCAAGCATTTTGATGAAGCGACTCTATTTGAAATCGCAAGACACTTAGAAGGAGAAAACATATGAGCTACGAAGCCGTTATTGGTATTGAAATTCACTGTGAATTAAAAACGCACTCTAAAATGTTTTCACCTGCCCCAGTTTCCTATGGCGCAAAACCCAATTCATTGGTGCACCCCATTGATTTGGCTTTACCTGGAACTTTGCCAAGTGTGAATAAACAAGCCGTTCAGTTTGGTGTCAATTTATGTAAAGCACTCAACTTAGAAATTGATCCCTTATTAAAGTTTGACCGTAAAAACTATTACTATTCAGATTTACCCAAAGGGTACCAAATTACCCAACAGTTTTATCCTTTAGGCCAAAACGGGCACTTTGATATTGTTGTTGGAGAAGAAAAGAAACACATTCGCATCAACCGCCTTCATTTAGAAGAAGACACTGCCAAACAATTTCATGAAGGGGAAAAGACGCTCATTGATTTTAACCGTGCGGGAACTCCTTTATTGGAAATTGTGACTGAGGCAGACTTTAGAACTGGTCAAGAAGCTGCGGCATATGTTGAGGGACTTCGACAAGTGGTCACTCAAATGGGCATCTCAGATGGTAAAATGGCTGAGGGCTCTTATCGCTGTGATGTGAACATTTCAATTCGCCCTGTTGGACAAGAGGCTTTTGGTACTAAAGTAGAAATTAAAAACTTAAACTCAACGTCTAATGTTCAAAAATCTATTGAATATGAAATTGAAAGACAAAAAGAAGTGATTGATTCAGGCGAAAAAGTGGTTCAAGAAACCAGAAGATTTGATGAGAAATCCCAAAAAACAATCTCCATGAGATTAAAAGAAACTTTGGTGGACTATCGTTACTTTAGAGACCCTAACATCCCCAACATTCGTTTGGATGAGTCTATGCTTACACAAAACATCATTGAGCTCCCAGTGGCCCGTATCTATCGTTTCATGGATGATTATGCACTGAGTTTCTATGATGCTGATGTCTTATGCAAAGATTTAGACTTATCGAATTATTTTGAACGGATCAACAAAGAGATTCAAGCACCGAAGTTAATTGCCAACTGGCTGACTCAAGATTTACAAAGTCATACTGATAAAAAAGGCAATCAAAAATATTCAGAGTGGATTGATGTAAAACACTTCGCTAAATTCATTGAAGTTTTGGATCAAGATGTCATTTCATCTAAACAAGCCAAGGAAGTCTTTGAAAGTCTTTTAGAAAATAAAGACCCTATGGCAATCATTGAAGAAAAAGGGATGAAACAAGTCAGTGACCCAATTCAAATTGAAGCGTGGGTAAAATCAGTATTGGATGAAAACCCTCAAGCCATCACTGATTACAAAAACGGACTCAAAAAGAGCCTTGGTTTTGTGGTTGGACAAGTCATGAAATTATCAAATGGACAAGTGAATCCTAAGCTTGCCCGCGAAACTGTGGTGTCTATGCTTGATAAGGCACAGTAATTCGAGTACAATTTAAAGGAACTAAGGAGGACAAAAATTTTATGAGTAGTCCAGAAAACAATCAAAACAGAAATACAAATAACAAAAGCACACAAAACAAACAAAGAAAAAACCGTAAGAATAGAAAACATGACTGGTCGTTTTATGCGATCATCATCAGTGTTATCATTCTATTAATTCCCATCTTAGCGATTGGAATTCCATCTTTGACCTCATTGGCCTCATCAAAACGTCCCTTATTTGGGAATCGATTTGACGGTCAATTGGTTAATAAGATTACAGAAAGTGACTTAGAAAATTTGAAAGCCAATTTGGATAAGATAGAAGAGTCAGAAACCATTGATATCAATTTAAGTGCTGCGACTTTAAGAGTTTACTCAAAGACCGCACTAGAGAAAGATCTCTATGAAGCTTTGGCAAAAACAATCTTTGATGAGATTGCGGCGGTGTTACCCGTTGAAAACTATTTCACTTCCCATCAAAACCAACATGCCTATGACATAGAAATCCACGTTCATAATGAAATCCCTGAAAAAGGGGCGGACAAAGAGAACTTCGTTTACATGATTGCTGATAAGACCGGATTGAAAGAAGACTTGAGTCTTCAATTTGTTACGGATGCACAATCTGAAGAATTCGTCGCTGAACTGTGGGAAATTCAGACCAAGCGCGATGAGAAAAAAGAACAAGATAAGTTAGATAAAGAAAACCCAGATCAAGAAGTGGTTCCTGAACAGGGTGAAGAAGTAGCACCTGAAGAAGAACCCACAGAATAGGCTAATTAAGCCTATTCTTTTCTTTAGTCTGAGTATTAGATGTGATTATATTCTCATAGATTAGAATTATCAAAACTATTTTACGTCTTTCAACATTTCTACTTGAAATCAGTTTTCGTCTGTGGTATATTTTATAAGCAATTCGCAAGA
>CBDUDQ010000066.1:0-7399 GCA_965365985.1 uncultured Erysipelothrix sp.
CACTGATATAGGACTCAATGAATTCATCATCCAAAAGAGGCAAATCACCGATTGTAGTATATGCCATTTGAGCCAGCGCCACAGCATAATCCGCAGCAGACTCAATTGTCTCATTTAAAATCAACTTTGAAAATAAGGCAGAGGCAAAAGCATCCCCAGCACCAATTCTATCCAAAGCCTCAACTTCAAGTGTTTGAGTTCTATAAACTTTAGTTTGATCAAAGATAAACCCTTTTATGGTTTTATCTTTTTTTTCTGTACCCGCAAAATATTCAATGTCGTTCAATTTCAAGAATTCTATGATATCTTCATCATCAACTTTATGAAGAATCCTCTCAAAATCACGCTTAGAACCAAATACAACATTAGAATGCTTCAAAATCGTTGCATAGGCATCCATTAAACGCTGCAAAGAAAAATCTTCGTTAAGAGACGCCCTAAAATTGAAATCAAAAATAATTTTTATTTTCTTCTCAATGGCCCTATTAACAATATTCATCACATTGGTAAAACTCATTTCTGAAGTAGATAAAGCAATCCCACACAAATGAATATAATCAATGCCATTCAAAGAAGATTCAATTTCTTTTTCACTCAAGAGTTTCACATTAAAAGCACTGTTCTCACGATTTAAATAAGTTACTTGAGAAGGCCTTTTTGAAAAACCAAGTTCCAACAAGTAAATCCCCAAATGATTCCCCTCAATAAGAACATTTTCACTACCCACTTCCAAATACTTTATTTGTCTGAGCGCAACCTGACCCAAACGATTCTTAGGCAAGACACTGATAAGAGATGTGTCCATTCCATGAAGCTTAAGACCCCTAAGAAAATTTAAACCCGTACCCGTAAAACTGAACTTTAAAGAATCCACCTGATCCAAACGATAATATAGCTCAGGATTCAAACGCATTAGAATCTCACTGTACGAAGCTATTCTCATTATGAATCCTTCAAAACGCGCTTAACAATCTCATACAACTCAATCACATCAGCCACTCTGGTTTCACCAGAAGCAGAATCGATGATAGAAGAATAGATATGAGGAATAATCTTAGGAACACCTGCATCCACCGCAATTTTTAATATTTCTTCAAAGTTATCCAAAGTGATGCCACCGGTAGGCTCCAAACCAAAATCATACTTAGCACACGCCTCAGCCAGCGCTACATATTCATCCCTACAAGACAAACCATTCATCGGATAGAACTTAACAGCACTCGCACCCATATCCTTCAAGATGAAGATGGCCTGCTCAGCACTGACCTCAACCGCATCCTTACCAGAAGACAAAGGCCCAGTAGATATATTCACATAACCCACTTTACCAGTTGGAGAAATAAGCGCATTCACAACCGTCTCATCATTTCCAAGCGCACCCCGAGAAGCACCACTACCCGAAAAGACTTGATTCACGTGTTGCGGCTGCAATACTCCAGCAATTCGAGTGACCATCTTAGACTGATTGGGATCACCTGCACCCAAACCAATAGAAAGAGCATTATCAGTAAGCTCTTGATAACGTTTCATATCCTCGATTGCCAAAGCATCAGAATCATAGTTTTTAGATAAAACACCCAAGACGATATTTCCCTCAGCTGCCTCATAGCACTCTTGTGCATTTTTAACCGTACTGGATAAAACATTCAAACACACTCTATTTTTATAATAATTTGGAATTTTTTGCATCTGTACCCTCCATGATATTTTTTAATTTACTAGTAATGATATTCATTTCATTTTCATTCACTGCTCTAATATCAAATTCAATGATGTTGTCATTTGCCTGATACTCTCTGGTATAAACTGCGACCTCACCACATTTTAAAGCTTCAATAACTTCAAAAGCAGTGATGATTCCTTTATCTATGTTTAATTGAGCCCTAAATATCTCACGACCCGCACCATCCTGAACCACAGATGCACTCAAACCTACAATTTCATTTAAACTTAAAATAAAAGGTTTCAATCTGATCTTTTGGGCTTCCCCAGATTCTTTATCACTCACAATGTAAGTTTCTATGGCTGCTAAAAGACCCAGAATGCTCTCCTTGCCCACTTTCATGCTTCGACCAAGACCCTTACTTTGTCTTTGAACGTATTCAACATAAGGGTTTCTGCCAAGTATTAAGCCAGAACTGGGACCTTCCAAAGCTTTAGCACCACTATATATAACCAGAGAGGGACCTTTATCATAATACAAACTTAAATCCTCTTCAGCCGCGGCATCCAAAATTAAAGGAATTTTGTATTGCTGTGATAATTCTTGCATGGCCTCAATAGAAAGCATGCCCTTTTGAACAGAATGATGACTCTTAACATAAAATAGCGCCGCAGTATTTTCAGTAATGCACATTTCTACTTGTTCTTTTGTGCACTCATTTGCATATCCGGCCTCAATAACCTTACCCCCGCCAATTTCAATCATTAATTCAATCGACGATCCATAATTAACATTATGACCTTTTGGTAAGACAATCTCACGTTTCTTAATTCTATCAGTGTACGGATGCATTAAGTGATACGCATCACCCATTCCGATAACTGCACTCACACACTGAGCAATCCCAGCGCTGGCACTGGAAACCACAACTGCGTTTTCAGTGCCCAAAAGGTTTGCGATATGCAAACCTACTTTTTTTGTTAGTTCTGACATTTCAAAGAAATGTTGAGCACCAAATTTTTGAGCTTCTAAAACAGCATCACTTACTTTTGAAACTCCCAGAATGCTCATTTTACCACTTGCATTAATTACTTTCTTTAGTGAAAGTTTTTCATATATTTCCATTTTAAAACTCCTTTACTTCATGAATTTTACCTTTAGTAATGGCATGACTTGGCTTTAAATATTGTTTTAGAATTAAAGTATTGGCATTAGAATCGATTACCTCTAAAGGTTTTTCAATTAAACGAAAAACTGTTATGTCAGCATCAAAGCCTTCTTTTAATTGACCTTTATTCTTTAATTTAAAACTTAAAGCAGGATTCACAGTAACCATATCAATTAAATCTTTAAGATTAAACCCAAGACCCATCATTTTTGATAGGGTGGTTGCCATATTATAGACAGGCCCATTGATTCTGTTGCTGTGATAAATATCAGTACTGACTGTCTTACAAAGTAAGCCTTCTTTGAAAGCTTTTGACGCTACTTTAAAATTAAAACTATCAGAACCATGACCGATATCAAAATGAATTCCTTTTTTATATGCATCCCAAACAAAAGGTTGTATTGCGCCTTCTTGATCCAAAAGACCGTTATCCTTGCCATTATAGCAATGAGTCACAATGTCTCCCTCATCTAGAAGCTCTAAAATATCACTGAGTTTTGGGGGAGCTGAACCAATATGAACCATCAGTGGGATGTTATCACTGTCCTTTTGTAAGGTTTTAGCCATTTTTAGCGGGATCGTATTGTTTAAACCCACCACAGATTTGCTCATTCTTGCTTTAATCCCCACAATGAAATCACTGAGTTCATGAATTCTTTTTAAGTTCTCATCATTGTCTATGTTATTCAAATCAGCCAATTCATCTTGTTTAACAATGCCATCCACTGAAATGTTCATTAAAGCAAACACATTAGTTTTAGCATTTCTTGTGATATTATAAAAATCTCTTATATTTCCTTGTCCCGAACTCCCTGCATCAATCACAGTTGTGACTCCAGAATTAACACCCACATCATCAGGCGTATCATAATAGATGGACATTGTTTCATAACAGTGTACATGGGAATCAATCCAACCAGAAGAAATCAAAGACCCTCCATCCAAAACTAAAGTATCTTTTGTTTTCCCTTCAATTTTAGTGCTGATTTTTGAAATTAAATTATCCTTAATCCCAATTTCAATGGGGTCAAGATTAAGGTCCATACCACCCCTTATAATGAGATCGTACATAGGAGATTATTCTCCCTTCTTTTTGAATTTAAACTTAGTCCATGGCTGTATATAATCAATCAGAAATTGTTCCTGTTCGACAATCCTTCCAACTAAATTTTTTCTGCTGTCTTTTTGATTTTTTAGGATGACTTGTAATTCATTTTTATATTTACCAAAATCATCATTACCCACAACAACATCACCCAAATTATATTCATTGCTATGATCATGGGCAGGATTGTCTTTTAAACCATATTTTTTTCTTACCACTGTAGAACGAACCATATTCTCGGTAATGTCTCCACGTCTAAAATGTTGGTTATCTAAGACAATTTCATTCTCAACTTCACTGTTATCTTTATTAAGTTCAACTTCAAGTTCTAACTGATAACGATTGACTTCAGAAACTTTTTTGAGTTCTTCATCACTGGCATATGCATTCCCAATAATGACATCATCTACCAAACCTGTCGCAAACATATGTTTTACTTGCACTTCGATGGGTAAATAACGATGCATCTCAAGAGTTGGCAAACCATCATTGATATCCCATGGACCCAAACTCCCTACTTGCGAACTCACAAAGGCAGCCGTTTTCAATCCTTCTTTTCTAAATCTTTGACTGCACTTAACAAAAAAATCAAGGGGCAGTGCCGATCCTGCTTGAGGATAGAAGTTATGACAACCATATAGGAAAGGCTTGTTTGCCTTATAAGTTAATATATTATCTAAATATGCGACATCATTACTCATGTTTAATTCAATGATTAAGTTTTGTGAGTTATAGGTTAGTAAAGCTTCTTTGTTTCCATCAAAGCCAACATCCAAACGCAATCCATCAGCACCCAGCTCAGAAAAGAAACTGAGATCATCATAAGAAATTTCTAATTGATCAAACACTGAAGGGGCGATATCCAATATCACCTCATAATTTAAGCTTTTACCATAAGCGATTACTTTTTTAAATTTATTTGCGACTGCTTGCTTTCCTTCAGAAACCTCAAGCATGCTCATAAAAATTCTACTGAATCCTAAATCGTATCCTTTTTTTAAGTATTCACGATCTTCTTCATAATCACTGTGATCGGGATATAATGACAAACCAATTCTTCTTTTCATAATATATTACCAACTTTCTATTTAAAATATTTGATATGTTTTGTGAACTAAAATCGAACTCACAAATCCAACTGTAATCACTATCAATAAATATACATTGAGTACACTTGCGAGAGTAACAGACAGCATTAGAGCTGCAAATGAATAGAGAACAAGAATATAAATACTCTTATTGAATAATTTCAAACCGATTAACTCTTTATGTATTAGAATTGCTCCTATGGAGAAACTTAAAAGTAAAACAATACCATCTATCATTTTTATTGTCATATTTGTAAAGGTAAGGCTTTCACCTTACCTCTCTTTCTATTGAATGTGACTCGCTTGTGCATCGAGTTCTTTTTGAATTTGTTGTTTTTCGAATACTTTAAAGAACGGATAGTATATTGCTAGAGAAATTAAGAAGTTAACAATAACCAAGCCTCCTGCGAATATGTTCCAGTTGGTACTGATCCATGCTGCTATGGGAGATACAACTGTAAATGGTAATCGTGCCATCATCATCGGAATGAAGTTACTGACAGTCAGCACATAAGCCAAGGAAGTCATAACCAGCGGTGCAATAATGAAAGGAATTGCCAATATTGGGTTCATTACAATTGGAGCTCCAAATATAATGGGTTCGTTAATATTGAATAATCCCGGTAAAATTGAAAGTTTACCCAAACTCTTAAGGTACTCTGATTTAGATCTTAGGAATAAGAATACAAGTGCCAACGTGGCCCCTGATCCCCCAATCCATACAAACCACTGTATGAACTGTTCTGTAAATATATTAGGAAGTGCATAAGCGCTGGCGCCATTTGCGAAAGCTTCCATGTTTTCTGCAATTGAGATATCCCAGAAAGGACGAATTACAGGACCCATGATTGCTGGACCATGAATACCAAGAATCCAGAAGAAACAAATAAGGAATACTGTAAACATACCACCCAAGAAACTGTTTCCAGCCAATACATCTTTAAATGGCATCAATAAGCTACTGATAAAGCCATTGATATCAAATCCAAATAGATACTTAATACTCCAAAAGATTAAGATTATGAATGCGGTTGGAATTAAAGCAATGAAAGAGTTGACCACTTCTGGTGGAACCCCATCAGGCATTTTAATGGTCCAATTTCGATTCATAATGAAACGATAAATCTCAACCGAAAGTAAGGCAGTTACAATGGCACCAAATAAGGATGAGGAGTTAAGAGCTCCCAGGTTAATGTAGCGACCTGCACCAATAACACCTTCCACAGATTCCATTACTCTTATAGGACTGACAGCTGTAATGAAGAATGCCAATACAGCCATTAAAGAAGAAGTTAATGGATCCATTTTATAGCTTTCTGCCAAGGCATAAGCGATTCCGAATGTTGCATATAAAGCCAACAAACCAACAGTAAATCTAAAAGGTATATCCAGCATTGATTGATATGGCGCAATCATTGCAGCAATTGATGGAACGGGTAAATTCAACAGAATCGTGAAGAATGATCCAACAATTGTCAAAGGTAGGGTTGCGATAATCCCCTTACGAATTGCAACCATGTGTCTTTGAGAACCAATCTTCATTGCTAATGGTGAAACTTTCATTTCTAAAAAATCTACGAGTCTTTGCATATTTTGACCCCCTTTACTGAAAACATCATAACATTATAATGTTATGATGTAAACCCTTACTATACTTTATATTTAATTTCGTAAGGTCGTTTTTTGGTGTCATAATGAGCAACAGAATATTCAATGCATTGATCCTCTTCATTGTATGAATGACGTTCTCGTTTTAATACTTCGGAAACATCATTTCCTAGATTGGATTTAATTCTTTCATCACTGATACATACCGACATTTTATCGCTGATGTCTTTAATTTCATGTCCATTTGACTGAAGCCAAGAATATAATGATGATTTTGAATCTTTTAATATCTCATAATTATCACTATAAGGAACGAAATGTTTAAATAAAGCATACGGTTCCTCATTTAATAAATAGATTCTTTCTAAACAAATTAATTTTCCTTGAACCCTTAATACCTCATTTGCAACGGACTTCTCTTCTATAATAGAAACATTGACGATTTCTTTTTTAACGTTATAACCTTCTTCTTCCAATATGCTCGTGAATGAAACTGCCTTAGACAGTTTGTTGAACACGCGGTTACTGAGAACTCTGGTCCCTTTACCACTTTTCTTTACCAAATACCCTTCTTGAACCAATATTTCTATTGCCCGTCTGACGGTTACCTTACTCACTTCATATTCGCTTTCAAGTTCAAGCTCTGTGGGTATCATGGAACCGATTTCATATTGTCCATTTAGTATTTTTTCTTTTACCCCTGCTAATACTTGAGAATATAATAATTTTTTCATAATTTATCTCCTACCTCTTCATGTCTATTATAC
>CBDUDQ010000067.1:0-7395 GCA_965365985.1 uncultured Erysipelothrix sp.
CACACTAAACTTTACAGGTCTCATTGTGTGAAACCACACTAAACTTTACAGACCCGTTTTAATTAAATAATTCTTTTCTCTTGTTTATTAGAATCACCAAACCAGCAACTATCATGATGCTAGAAATGTAATAGACCGTATGATCTGAACTGATTCCTACTTGAACCAATGTTTCATCGTCATGCTTGGGTGCCTCAACAACTTTTTCTTTGATTTCTATATCGTATTTAACGATAGAACCATTAGAGGCAGTAAATAGAATTTGACTTGAACCCACTTGTAATGCTTTAACTGATACTTGTTCACCAAAGACTACTTCAAACATCGTATTATCAAATTTAAGTGTATCAGGTGTACCCATGCTCAGTGTGAATACATCATCCACATTCACAGAATCAGGTAAGTCATCAAACGGATGTACGACAGGTTTTACAATTGGAGTTTTACTTAAATCTTTAACTGCTTGATTCAGGTTACCCAATGATTGATTGACCATTTCTTGTAAGACTGTTTCATTTTTTAATACATTTTTAGCGATGCTTAACTTATCCTGGAATACAGTCCAAGTTTCTTTAGAATAGCCATCTATTTTTATAAGATTTGCTTTATCAACTGCTGTTTTTAATTCTTTTTTGTTTACCAAAACAGGGTTTTTAATATCAGAGTTTGCCATCAAGGTTTCAATCTGAGAGATTTCTTGAAGTAAGCGCTCTGCAGCGTCCAGTGTTTGAACTTCTGTGTTTAAGAATGTTTTAACTTTAAAGTCCATATCATAAATTAATTTCTTACTTGCTTCTGAATGCTTTGAGCCATCGAATGCTTTAACCTTGGCTATAAACGCATCCATGCTGGCTTTTTGATCAGGTAGAATCAATGATTCTAAAGCCGCCACAGATTCATTTAAAGTTTTAGTTCTCAATATCAGTTCTTCTTTACTAATTTCAATGGTGAGTGCTTCTTTGGCCGATGCCAGCGCATTGGTAACTTTAGCCCCACTCACTGAAGAGTAATCAGCTAAGGTAAGTTTCTCAGCGTCGGTAATTGCTTTATTTATATCATCATAGTTGTTAAGCTTTAATTCACTTTCAGAATCCTTGAATGTCGGAAGGAAATTTTTTATCTTTTCCAAATGAGTCAAGGGTCCTTCATTTTGTATTTCGCTTTTTATCACATCTATCATTCCTATTGCAGAAAGCTTATTTAAATTAAAATTTTCAGCGGTGCTCTTATCGTATGCACGAATGTCAAGATTAATTAATCTTTCAGACTCGTTTAAAGAAAAGTTGATATCAATATCTTTTAATGCTTCTGTAATCGAAAACACCAGAGTATTAACGTCGCTTTGAACCAACAAATTTTTGTCTTCGTTGATCATGGCATTTGCTTTTCCATGGTATAGCAATAAATTATTTCGAATCAATTGATTTAAGTTAGAATCTGTAATTTTTTCTGATACTATTTGGTTTTGGGCCACAAGTTCATCTAAAGATACCCCTGATTCTTTAGTGTTATCTGTTATTTCCATAATAGGTTCTTGTACAGTTTCGGCATAAACTTTCTTTAATGATTGAGTGTTCATTAATGTCAGAACCAAAACCATACTTAAGACAAGTGTCAAACTTTTTTTCATCATTTCCTCCTGATATTTATCTCTGAAAACATTATATCTAAAGCACTTAAGGTTTGCTTAGGTTAAGCCCTAGAAATAGCGCTTAATCGAATATTTAACTCTATTATAGAGGATTTGGTTTGACTTAGATATAGCTTATTTCTAAGTTGCTTTATAAGTAATCTAAAAGTATTCAATTATGGCATTTATTTTTCCTTTACTGATTGATGTAAATTTGTGTTTTTCTTCCTTTATTGTTTTTCTTGTATACACCTTCAATCTCGCGTAAAATGAAGTGAAAGAAAAAAGGAGTTGATTTTATGTTTGAATCTCATGCATATGCCATCAAGATGGCCTTGACTGTATTTCCTATTCTTGCGCTTTTATTACTGATACCTTATATGATTTATCAATATTATAAACATGGTTCAATTGTGTTCTTTAAAGCTGTGATTGTTTATACCTTTATATTTTATTTATTGAATGCTTTTTTCTTGGTGATGCTTCCGCTGCCCCCAAGATCTGTTGTGGCTTCAATGACGGGGCCATATTTTGATTTTCAAGTTTTGGGATTTTTAAGTGAATGGAAGGATTTAGGTTTATTTACGACCCGTTCATTTTTGCAGTCTATAAGTGATGATAGATTTTTGGAACCGCTTTTAAATCTTTGTCTTACAATACCCCTTGGTATTTACCTTCGTTACTACTTTAAAAAGCCGTGGTGGGTTGTTATGTTCTTTTCCTTCTCTTTATCTATGGTGTTTGAGTTATCGCAACTGTCTGGCTTGTATGGCCTTTATGTAAGACCTCACAGACTCTTTCAAGTAGATGACTTAACTTTAAATACTTTAGGTGGCTTGGTTGGTTATCTCATTACTCCTCTATTCGTGTTTATGTTCCCCAGTAAAGAAGATTTGGATGAGCTCTCGCTTAAGAAATCAGTCAATATTTCTATTACCCGTCGCATCATGGCCACAATCATTGATTTTGGTTCCATCTTTATCATTGGACTGGTAGCTTCAAAGTATTACTTTAAAAGCATTAAGATATTAACTTTAATTAAAAATCCAATCGGTTACTTAAAAACATTGATTCTTAATCCTTATTTGTATTTAGCAATTTTCTTTTTAATGTTTATCTTATTGGTCTTAATTCCTTGGATTACAGAAGGCTATACTTTAGGAAAGAAAATCATTGGAATCAAACTTTGCCAGGCTGATAACGAAAGACCTAAATTCTTTAATTTATTATTCAGATTTATTTCTTTTTATTCTATCGCTTTTGTATTTTACTGGGCCGTATTGATTTCAACTGGAAGAATACCCCTTAGTGCATTCCAGGAAACTTTAAGTCTCTATGCCCCGATGGCTGTCTTGTTTATGCCATTGCTTGGGTTTGCTGATTTCGTATATGCGTTTGTTAATGAAGTCCCATTCTTATATGAAAGACTCAGTAAAATTAATAATAAAACTTTAAAGAGTTAAACCAAAGGCCTTTCTCAAAAATGAGAAAGGCCTTTGGTTTTATAAATCTACTTTTATGAGCATGTTGGTATATGATTTACCTTGTAGGAGATCATATTGTATTAAGTAATAATCTTTTAAGAGTTCTTTTTGGTATTCACTTAAATCTTCTTTTATGTTGATATCATTATTTTGATTTACGTAGTATTCAAATCTACCTGCGGGTATTTCGGTTCTCAGTTCTAGTATGAGGGCATCATAAGGACTCATCTTCACATCAGCTAGATCTTTGACCAGGTTATTCATTAAAGTTAAAGATTGAGTTTCTCCTATGTCCATTCGCTCTTTACTGAAATTTGAGTAAACAAAGTATGGCGTACTGGCCAGCACTATGGCGTTGTTATCTTTTAGGAAGTCACTGTATAGCCCCGGCAAATGATCACCATAGAATACAACGATTACTTTACGGTCCATCTTTTCAATTTCTTGTATGAATTGTTTTGTCGCTGAATCACTGATGGACACCCCTTTAGAAAATACTTCTATTTCATTTCTATAAGTAGTTTCAACCGTTTCATTTAGAACAAATTGGTTGTTTTCTATTGAGTTGGTATAGGGCGCATGGTTTTGCATGGTCACAACATGATAAAATGCATTTTGTTCGTCCACTTTAAGGCGGTTGATGACATCCGCGTAAATAGACTCATCAGACACGTAAACAGAACTTTCTACACCTTCTTGTATGTATAGATTGTCTCTGTAGTATGACTCATTAAATCCAAGTGCTTTGTATACTGTAGGTCGCTTGTACATGGCATCCGTAAATGCGTGTAATGAGATTGCTTTATTAATAGGATTTTTATTAAAGTCAGATACGATCGATGGCAGTGAAGTGTATGAACCTAAAAAGTCTTGAAATGGCAGTGACATGTTAGGTAAGAGGTTTTGAATGCTGAAGCCTGTTAAAACTTCAAACTCAGAGTTAGTTGTGCCACCCCCATAAGATGGGACGACCACATTCCCGTTGTATTGTTTTTTACCATCTCCCACAAAATCAACAGGAGACTCACTCATAGTGATGCCATTAATGTTCTCCGGATCACTGAATGATTCAGAAAGAATATATACCAGTGAAACATCTTCGAATGAATCGTATTTTCTTTCTTCATTAATAAGATCCGCTTTAACTGAATACTTTTCAATCACAGAAGCAACTTTTGTTTTGCTGTAATCCTTCGGATCATTCATTATTTTACCTGGTAAGTTATTAGAAAATCCCAAAACAAAACCATTTTTTTCATATAATAATTTTTGATCCCATTTAGCGTCATAGAAGCCTCCAGCGGAGGCGACTTTGCGAACTAAGTTTTCACTTCTATTAAAGTTACTTGAATACATGATCATGACAATTAAAGTTGAGGCCAAAGCAAATCTTTTAATCCACATTTCTTTTGAATGATTAAAGATTTTTAATTTCTTTTTCTTAGTTAAGATGATTGATGCCATGACCAATACTATAAACATTGAAGTGAAAAAGAAAATCAATGTTCTTTGATCAGGTTGAATCATATCAAGTAGTTCTCTCAAAGAATGTATAAAACCAAAGTCTTCTGGATAAAGGGGTTCATTTCTGAGTTCTAGTTTTAGAATATTAACGATAGAGAAAATAATTGAAGTAAACAAGGTAATCAAACTGGTCAAAACCATATTATTGGTTAAAACTAAGAGGATAAGAATAAGAGGAATGATCACTGCCAAAGAAACCAAGAATAAAAAAGGATTTTTGAATACATCATTGATAGGTCGCAATACAAAATCAACTAAATTGACGTTTAAGATAACATTTGCGACAACACCCAATGCTATCGCATACAAAAAATATTTAACTGAAGCTTTTAATTTTCTTTTCTTTAACATATAATCCCCTTTCTTCTTGTGAATGAGCACATTGAATCTATTATATCACCCATTAACAAATAAATTAAATAAGAAACAACCTTTTGAGATTGTTTCTTGTTTTAAAGATATATTTTATTTATCTTCTACCCAAATAATCTCACCTTTTTTGTTGATGTAGTGTCTTTGAGTTTTAGTATGTCCAACCGCAATGTTTTTTTCATTGAATGCATCAATCTTATAATAGATGTGATTGACCAGTACTTCATCATTTTCATCCAGTAAGACTAAATAATTTCTCACATTTGAAGTCATCTTAAGATAAGAGAAGCCCGGATGAAACTCTGAGGAAATCTTTTCCGCCTCGTTTATGGGACCGAGATTAAATTGATTCATATATTCTTTCTGTTGGAATAAAGTGAAATCAACTTTTTTCTTATCATACCAAAATGCATTGAAGCGTGTAATCTCATCATTTCCCTTTTCAACTATGTCTAAGGTTTGGTGGTATGTATAACTTTTTCCTGTTTGCATCTCACGATACAAGACTGTTTTAAAGTCATAGGGATTGTATACAACCTCTACCGCATCATCAAAAATTTGTGTTCTAACAAATGAAAGTGGCAGTTCAACAATTTCACCATTTTCATTGATGATTCCGTATAATTTTTCAATTGGAAAATAAACTGAAATATGATTCAAATCCGGATTATACGGTACTACTTTTTGATTTTTTTCAACAATGTATTTTTCTTTATCAAATTCTGCTTCACTTAAGGTAAACGACTTATCAACAGCAGACTCTAAAGCGTGTGATTGATCGAATAGGGTTCTGTCAGGGTTCAATATTGATACAAAGTTTAATTCAGTTTTTGTGCCCTCAAATCCAGTTTGGTCAATGACAGTATCCAATTCTTTAACAAATGAGAATACTGAAAATAAAATAAGAGATGACAATACAATATTTCTTTGTTTTGATTTTGAATATAATTCCAAAATCATGGGTAATATAACAACCATTGATAAGTGACCAAAAATGGAAATTCTGCTGGATGTGATCACTGAGAACAATAAGAAGAAAAAGAGTATATAGTTAATTAAAACAAAGTTAATAAATGTCTTATCTTCATATCTTTCAACGAGCTGATCATAATAAAACCAAACTATAAAAAAGAATGACAATCTCATCAGTGAAGTAAAACTGAAAATAGATATTTTAACCGGATCAATATAGAATAACAGCTTACTGATATAAGGCACATTCTCAAGGAATGCTAAGTTGCTGGTTATTGAGAACAAATTAAACACAATAGAAACGATGAAAAAAAATAATATGGTTTTTTTATTAAAGTTTAACTTAGAAATTAAATAAATTAAAAGTGCAATGATTGCGCTGGAGTGAATTAAGGATAGACCCACGCTGATTAAAATTTGATTGCGCGTACTGAACTTCTTTTCCCCAAAGAACACATTGAGTAAGATGGCAATAACCAATCCTTGTCGTATGGCACTCAAAGTCCATACTAAGAAAAACATTGAAATATATAAAAGAATGGATAAATACTTATTGGGTGATTTCTTACTAATCCAGAACAGAGTAAAACCCAATATAATCACAGTAAAAAACACATTGAATAAATGATATGAAATGCCCAATAAATTAAAACTCATCATGATATATTTAAAAAGCCACTCAACATTATCTAAAACAAAGAAAGAATTATTAATATCACTGGAACTCATAATATTATAAAGATAATCATAGGCAAAGTAATCGGCCCCAATTCCAAATCTCATAATCGCAATGAAAAATAAAGATAATACAAAAACATAGAAATATGTTTTATTTACCTTACCTGACTTTTCATTTAAGAATACACAAAACAAACCAATTATAAATGCCAAATATAACATATAAATCCTCCAAAAAACATTCTAGTTTAAACCGTAAATCTCATTCATTTTTTTGATGACTGTTTCTTTGCTGTATTGATTGACCAAATCTAAAGATTTTGATGAGAATCTTTCTCTGAGATCTGAATCGTTTTTTAATCTTAATATTTTTTCTTTGATCAAATCAGCATCATAGTCTACTATAAATCCGTTGATATCATTTTGAACCAAATCAACATGACCTCTACAACGTGTGAGGATGAGTGGGATGCCCATTGCCATAGACTCGATTACGTTTACAGGCAAGCCCTCGCGTTTAGACGTTGAAACCACTAAGTTGGTACAATCTAGAATGTCTTTAACATCAGTTCTATAACCCAGCATGTGTACGTGTTCACTTAAATTTTTAGTTTTGATCAGTTCCTGTAATGCTTCCATCATATCACCATCCCCCACTAAATTAAGTGTGATGTCTTGTGATACAAGCAATGCTTTCTCAACTGCTTCAATCAGCAGTGTTTGATTTTTATTATC
>CBDUDQ010000068.1:0-7295 GCA_965365985.1 uncultured Erysipelothrix sp.
TTTCATATAGTAATACCTCCTACATTTTCCTCTTTAATAATATCTTATTTCACACCATAATTCAATCATTAGTACTCATTTCATAGCGATTTCAGTTATATGACTGAAAACACTTACTTATGATATGGATGATTGCGAGAAATCATGAACATTCTATAGATTTGTTCATATAACATCACCCTAACCAACTGATGGGGAAAGGTTAAGTTTGAAATTCTCCATAAGAAATCTGCCCGAAGACGCATGCCATCACTGACACCATGCGAACCCCCAATGACAAATGTTACGTTTTTCCCTTTGTCCAAAGCATCAATCATTTTCGAGCTCATTTCTCTGGAACTGAAATCTTTGCCTTTTAAGTCAAGGAGAATTACGAAATCATTGGCATCAATCTTGCTAAGTATTCTTTGACTTTCATCATCAATGATGACAGAAATTTCATTGTCAGGTTTATTGCTGTTGGGCAGCTCAATCATTTGAACTTTAGATATGGGATTCATTCTTTTTGCATACTCATCAATTAACTGGGTCATGCTTTTTTCTTTTATTTTCCCAATCGCAATTATTTTAATCATTCTAAGATAACTTTAAGCTCAATTGTTTCGCCAGCTCTTAACACTTTCAAATTAACTTCATCGCCCACTTTTTGGATGTATAGCTGTTTTCTAAAATCCTTAAAGTTTTTAATTTCTTTGTCATTAAAGCCAACAATGACATCCTGATTTTTAAGACCGGCATCATCCGATGGCCCACCTTTAATCACTTCAGCAATATAGACACCCTCAGTAATCTTATCACTGATTTGGTAATTTGCTTTTTGATAAGGATTCAAATCACTGATCGAAACTGCTGAAATACCAATTACTGGATATACAACAGAACCACTTAATTCAAGTTGTTCTATAACTCCTAATACTTCCGAGATGGGAATTGAAAACCCCATGCCTTCAACTTGGTTTGATGAGAATTTCAGTGAGTTGATGCCAATGAGTTCACCTGACATGTTCACCAAAGCCCCTCCAGAGTTACCCGGATTGATTGCTGCATCAGTTTGAAGGACTGTCATATCCCAATCGCTTACACCGTTTCCGTTTAAATCCACTGGAACCATTCGGTTCACACCTGATATCACACCAAAGGTTACTGAGTTCTCAAATTCAACCCCCAGTGGACTCCCAATGGCAATGACAAACTCCCCAACTTTCGTTTGAGTGCTATCACCCAACACGAAAGGTTTCACTTCGCTGTTAGTTTTAAGTTCTAAAACGGCAAGGTCAGTGTAAATATCAGAACCAACTAGGCTCGCTTCAACTTCCTCACCACTAAAGAAACGAACAATGAATCGGTCTCCCCCATCAATAACATGATGGTTGGTTATGATTTTTAAAAGTCCATTTTCATTTTTATAAACAACACCTGAACCTGATCCGATGCCCTTGTTTTGTTTTGATGTGATGACCGATACCACTTTTTCCTGTGTTTGTTCAACAAGTCTTGTGATGTTTGTATCAGGATTCGCAATGACACCTGGTTTTTCTTGATCTGTCTGGGTGATGGCGTCTTTTTCTTTTATTCTTAACAGTTCGCCACCCAAATATAAATTAGAGGCCAATAAGGCCACAATCACTAAAGTAAAGAGTGGATTTCTTCTTCGATTTCTCATATTTTATTGCCTCCTAAAATAATTTCATACTGCTTTGCTGCAGAGAGTTTAAATGAATTAAAAGAGAAATAAGAGCGAACAGTACTGATGGCCAAATCAAATTCGTTGGCCTCACCACTGATATGAGCCAAAAGAATGGACTGAGTTTTTTCAGTCACTACTTTTGATAACAATAAACCGGCGTCATCATTTGATAAGTGACCGGTATCTGACATAATTCTTTGTTTTATATAATATGGTCTTCTTGTTTCCATTAAGAGTTTGGGATCATGGTTGCTTTCAACGATGTAGAAATCAGCATCATTAATTAAATTCAAATCCTGATCCCTAACATAACCTGTATCGGTTATATAAACCAACTTATGATCCCCATCATCAATCACATAGCCCACTGAATCGCCTGCATCATGAGATGTTTGAAGTGGCGTGATGCTTAAGTGTTCAATTGTGAAGGATTCATAAGGTACAACAGGATTAAATTCAATGCTTAATTCAGAAGGTGAATAGGTTTCAATGTCTTTGAACATTCTGATTTGTTTAACATGGTCAGAGTGATTGTGCGTAATGAGCAGAGCACGTACTTCATCAAGTTCTAGATTTATTTCCTGAAATGACGCTTTAAGATATTTCTGAGTCGTTCCGCAATCAATCACAATCTTGACACCCCTGGATTCAATCACACAACAATTTCCTTTTGAACCACTGGCTAACATTGCGTATTTCATTAACATCCAATATACCCGCACGGATTGACTTTAGTACCGCCACGCCATACTTCAAAGTGAACGTGAGGTCCTGTAGTTAGTCCGGTCATGCCGACATAACCAATGACTTCCCCTTTTCTGACTGTAGCGCCTACGGGGAAATAACCTGGACTTCTCATATGACCATAACGTGTTTTGAGTCCGTTATTATGATTAATTAATACATAATACCCACTCATAGAGTTGTATGTATTGACTTCAATAACACCGCGGTCAGCTGCCATAATTGGGCCGTATTTAACACCACGTGCTTGGATATCCACCGCTTGGTGGCCGCCGTAGCAATACCAACCACAAGATATCATGGCATTGTCCATTGGCCATCTCATAGACCCTGAACCAACTTTCGGCTCAACAAATGTTCCATATCGGATTTCTCCTTGAGTGGGTTCAATGATTGTTTTTGATTTTATTTTTTCACTGTCTGTACTTTCACCGTTGACGTATGTTTCTAAATAAACAACATCGGCATAACCAACCTTTTCTTCAACATCAACAATTTGAATGCCTTTTTTAAGGGTGGCGTCAGATTTATAAACTGCTTCTTTTGGATAAATCATTTCCGAAACCATGCGTTCTCTTTTAATCGAAACATTAAACGGTGAATTAAATTTAGTCACATTAAGTTCAGTACCCACAGCCAATACTTGATTCTCACTCTTAATTACTTCAGAGTTAATTGAAACAATTTGGTTGGCACTCATTCCAAAGTGAGACCCAACACCAGCGACCGTGTCATATTCTAATACTTCATAACTTTCAAGTTCAGGATCATAGCCATAACTTAAGAAAGTAAGAATTGACGTTTCATCAAAAAGAATTTCATCTTTACTGGCAAGGCCTTTGGATATTTCCAAACGTTCTGGAGATACTTCTACCCCAACATCGCGGGTACCATATACCAAGAGTGGTGGAATTTTTTGATTATTTTTTAAACTATTATAAGATGATTCAGAGATAAAGTTTAAGATGAATTTTTCTCTGGCATTGTTGAAATCTTCCATGTTTTTTACATAGATGATTGCGCCATTAGAAAACTCTACTTTATTTACTTCTATCGCAAACAAATTTTCATTTTTTATATATTCAAATATATCAGCATCTCTGTCTTCGTAGATGTTGTATGAAAGTTCGTTAACTTGAAATAAATCGTCCATAAACCCTAATTTTGATTCTGGAAATTCTGTTTCAAATTCTTCATGATACACCTCTTGAAATAATGAGTCCAAACGCGACTTATCATGGATAACTCCTAAGAGCTTTTCTCCACGATATAATTTGGTGATTTCTGAGGCATCTTGATTAATTTGTTTTACTTCTTGATCAAACATGGATTCTGTCGTATCAACAAGTTTATAAAATTCTTTTAAATCGTTTTTTTGATTGTCTTTAAAGGCATAACCCATCATAACTGACACAATCAAAGCAGCGATGATAAGGATGGCATTTTTGTTTTTTTTCATAAATCATTCACTCCTTTGATAGGATGTTCCATAGAACGAACTCTTAGCAGCTTCAAATTGCAATGTGATGTCTCCTAAGGCCCCTTGACGGTGCTTAGAGATTTTTACGAGTACTTCTTGGATGTCGCTGGCTGGTTTAGAGGTGCCGTCTTCTTCGCCCTCACGGTCGGTATAGTAATCTTCTCTATATAAGAACATAACGATATCGGCATCTTGCTCAATTGAACCTGATTCACGAAGATCACTCAGTTGCGGTATTTTGTTTTCGCGACGCTCTACCAATCGAGATAATTGTGAGAGTGCAATTACAGGCACTTCCATCTCTCTGGCAAGTTGTTTAAGTGAGCGGGAAATTTCAGAAACTTCTTGTTGGCGGTTATCAGATTTTGAGTTTCCGCTGATCAACTGAATATAGTCAATGATGATGACATCCAAGGTGCCTTCTGATTTTAATTTTCTGCATTTAGAGAAAATTTCAGGAACCGTAATGGTTGAACTGTCATCAATGAAAATATTGAGTTGTGATAAAGTTTGGCTGGCTGTGTTTAAGTTATTTAAGCTGTCGTTGTCCAAATTACCGTTTCTTAGAAATTCTGATTTAACAGAAGATTGTTTTGAGAGCATTCTTGACATTAAGTGTGTGGCTGGCATCTCAAGAGAAAAGATTGCGACTCCAGCTTTGGCTTCACGGTTTCTGCGCGCAACTTCAAGTCCTACGTTAAGTGCAAAAGCCGTTTTACCAACGGATGGTCTCGCAGCAAGGATGATTAAATCCCCTTTTTGTAAACCGTTAGTGATTGAGTCTAAAGCGTTGAATCCTGTTTTAAGTCCAGTGATTTTTGTTTTATTTTTTCTTATTTCTTCTAAGTGATCCATAAACTGCTTGATGACATCCCGTCCCAATTGCATGTCTGTGGTTCTTCTGATTCGGGTTACTTCTAGAATTGATTTTTCAGCATGGTCGAGTAAGAAGTTTAAATCGTTGGCAGTATCGAATCCTTTTTCAGATATATCTTGTCCTACCAAGATTAATCGTCTCATTTGAGATTTTTCTTGAACCACATCAACATAGTGCTTTAAACTTCCGGGTGTGGCTGAGTTTTGTGTAAGCGAAAAAAGATAGTCGGATCCGCCTATCGATTCTATGTCACCATGATCTTTGAGTCTTGTTGTGATTGTTACTGCATCCAACATTAAGCCTCTATGGATGATTTCCATCATGTGTTCAAATATGATTTGATGATTCTTTAAATAAAAATCATCCAATCTTAAATTGTATTCAGCAATATTGCTGACCGCTTCAGGAAAAACTAAGAGCGTTCCCAATAAAGCCATTTCAGCTTCGACACTATAAGGTAATTGACGCATTATAAAACCTCCAATTATTGTGCAACAAGTTTAACATGAATTTCCGCAACGACATCGCCGTAAACTTTGGCTTTGATGTGTGTACTACCCAGATTAGTTATGGGACCTGAAGGTTTGAATTTTCTCTTATCTACGCGGATTTTGTATTCTTTTTTTAGCTTGTCTTCGACTTGTTTTGTAGAAACAGAACCAAATACATGGCCATTTTCCCCTACTTTTACAGGGAATTCTAAAGTGATTTTTTCAAGCTCAATTACAAGTTCTTTGGCCTTTACAATTTCTTCTTCAATCATGTGTTCGTGTGCTTCTTGTTGGTTGGCTAAAATTTCTTTTCCTTTACCACTTGCGATAACAGCAAGTTTCCCGGGAAATAAAAAGTTTCTAGCATATCCGTCAGCGACCTCGATGATATCATCTTTTTTTCCTAGTTTCTTAACATCTTTTAATAGTATTACTTTCATAATGATTCCTCCTTAACTGTTTGTATTGCTTCTTTTAATTGTTCATTAACATCATTAATTGAAATGCCTCTAATTTGGGTTGCGGCACCTGTAAAGTGGCCACCACCGCCCATTTTTTCCATAACGAGTTGAACATTGAGTTCTCCATTGGATCGGGCTGAGATTGCGACAAGGTCATCACTGACACTCGCAATTACAAACGACGCCTCAACATTTCTTACAGAGAGAATTTCATCCGCTACTTGAGACATAATTGCACGGGGTACTTCTGAGTCTTTGTATGTCGCAATGATATAGTGTTCTTCAAATAATTGAGCACGGGCTAAAATTCTATTTTTAAGTTCGAAATCTTGATATTCATCTCGAAGCATTTCATCTGATAGTTCTAGGTCTGCACCAAACTTTCTGAGTTCTGCGGCGGCTTCAAATGTTCTTGAGCCTGAGCGGTTTCTGAATCGGTTGGTGTCTATGATCATTCCTGTATACATGAATGTTGCTTGTATTTTTGAGATGACCACATTTCTTCTGTGATATGGGAACAGCTCAATGACCAATTCACTGGCAGATGATGCGGAGCTTTCAATATAAGTTAATTTTGGTTTGAAATTAAAATCTCCCAATCGTCTGTGATGGTCAATCACAGCGATTTGAGCTGCTTGTTCAATGAGCTCAGGGAACTGTGTTTGATCTAGTGAATGATGGTCCACCATGATGACTAAAGTATCCTTATTAATTATATCTTTTGCTTGTGAAATTGAGATGAATTGATGGTCTTTTTCGATCTCTTCTATGTTTTGTTCGATTGCTTTTTTAAGGTTGCTTTCAGTGTCATCTAAATCCAGAACGATTGAAACATTTTTTTGGTATACAGCAGCAATTGAAGAAACTCCCAATGCTGATCCAAAACAGTCAAAGTCTGTCATTTTGTGGCCAATAATCACGATGTCCTTACAGGATTGCATGAGATCGGCCAAACTTTGGGCCATAACTCGTACTCTAACTTTCGATCGTTTTTCAATGGATTCTGTACTCCCACCGAAATATCTCATGGATTGATTTTTCGTATTGATGGCAACTTGATCACCCCCACGGCTTTGGGCTAATTCAAGGGCTCTGTTTGACATGTCTTCAAGTTCTTTAAAGCTGTCACTTTGTCTTGCGAAAGCCAGTGATAAAGTGATGCTGGCATCAATCTTAGTGGCTTCTTTTCTTATTTCGTTAAGAATGGTAAATCTCTCCTGAGTAATGTCTCTGAATACCTTTTCATTAAGAACCAACAAATATCGATCTTGTCTGATTCTTCTGACAAACATGGAGTGCTGGTCTGCCCAGCGAACCACAGCTTGTCTGATGTTGGCATCAATGAATGCAATGGTTTGTTCTTCTTCATATTGAGTGGTTTCTTCATAATTATCTAAGTGAGCTATCCCCAACACGACTTGATTGTTTTTATTCGATTCTTCTAGAACGTCTATTTTAGTGACATCTCTAAAGTACAATATGCCATCTTGTGCCATACTTGAAACTTCATAAATATCTGAGTCTATTGTAATTCTTAAAATTTCTTCTTTACTTG